>JAKQEZ010000159.1 GCA_029558435.1 Bacteroidota bacterium | reverse complement strand
TCAGTATTTGTCAGAAATAGTGCAGGTAAAAAAGTGATAATGTGGTCAACAAAAACACACTGGGCTTCTGCTTCATTCATTGAAAATTCAGAAGATGATTTAAAGCGTGTTTGTCAAAGGTTAAAAGAAACTATTTACAACGTGTCTTTTTCAAATGAACGCTAACGTTTTGCAGATAAACACAGTTTAATATGAAAACAGAAATACAAAAAACAGAACTATACCAACAGTTTAAGAAAGCACTTGGTATAAACGATATGAGAACAGATGATAACCCTTACATTATTGAATGCTGTAAGATAGCAGAGGATTACGCCAAATTGCGTTTATCTGCTGTTATGGTTGAGTTGGCTTGCCCTCGATGCGGCTCAACTAACACAGCACCTTCTGATAAAGAAAGCGATGCAGGATGTTATGATTGTGGTTTTGTTTGGCAAGACAATTAACCATAACGTCAAAGGGCTTTGCGTTCGGGCGGAATTAGAAACACAAAATTTGAATTACAGATGAAGTTAAATAGAAATACAGAAGTTGAAAGTTTGCACGTCAGTCCGCCTGACGCAAAACCCGTGTTATACGCTGGGGCGGTTGAAAAGGCGAAGATTTCAATTTATAACGAGGACTGTTTGCAAGCATTAAAGGCAATGGCAGACAATCAATTTGATTTAGCAATAGTTGACCCGCCTTATGGGATAAATTTTGATGGTAACACAACCGTAAAAGGAAAAGGTGGGAAAGCAAGCACATTTTCAAATAAACAGCACCACGATAAAAAAGGGTGGGATAATGAAAGACCAAGTGCTGAATACTTTGCCGAATTAAGGCGGGTTTCAAAAAATCAAATAGTTTGGGGTGGAAATTATTTTGCTGATTTATTACCACCAAAAAAAGGGTGGATTTTTTGGGATAAGAAAATTACAAATGCAAATAACACGAACTTTTCAGATGGTGAACTTGCGTGGACTTCCTTTGATTGTATTTTAAGAAGATTTACTTATGACTGGATAGGGTTCGGTTATTTGAATAATCCACAAGGCGAAAAGAAAATCCACCCGACACAGAAGCCTGTATCTCTTTATAAGTGGATACTTGAAAACTATGCAGAAAAGGGAAGCAAAATAATTGACACACATTTAGGAAGCGGAAGCATTGCCATTGCCTGTTGGGATATGGGATATGACTTAACAGCGTATGAAGTTGACAAGGAGTATTTTGATAATGCTTGCAAACGATTAGAAACGCATAAGGCTCAATTAACGCTATGGTAGCCCTTGCGTATAACACCTTAACTGGTTCTATGAATATGGGGGGGACGGCAAAAATTGAAACACTAGAGATATTCAATTGCGAAAAAATGTATAACTTTGTCGCAGAACAATACGAATACTTAAAACAGCATTTTAGAATTAAATCAAGATA
>JAKQEZ010000153.1 GCA_029558435.1 Bacteroidota bacterium | reverse complement strand
CAACATGAAAATGCCAATTCACAAATGGTATAGATACACAGCAGGGTTTTCAGCAGCTTGGGTAAGCGAACTTATCCGAGAAGAAATAAGCAACGGACGGACAAGAATTATTGACCCATTTGCAGGTTCAGGAACTGTTCTGATTGAAAGTGAATTTGCTGGTGTTGAATCTTATGGAGTTGAAGCACATCCATACATTTATCGAATCGCAAAAGCAAAATTGAATTGGAATTATCCTGCCGATAAATTCAAAGAAGAAGCACTTTCATTGTTGAAAATTGCTAAAAGCCGAAAGATAACCCAAACAGAATTCCCAAAACTAATAATGAGTTGCTATCCATTAGAAACTATTCAAAAACTGGAAGCACTTAAACAAACTTGGCTCGACACCAACCAAGATGAAGAAATTAAAAACTTCAATTGGTTTATCATTACTGCAATTCTTAGAACTACTTCACCCGTTGGAACGGCACAATGGCAATACATTCAACCAAACAAAACCAAATCAAAAGTAATTGACCCTTTTGTGGCTTTTGAATCAAAGGTTAATGAAATGTATTTAGACATGAAACGAACTCAAAACCGTTTTAAGAATGTAGTTGATTCAATTATTTTAAATGAAGATGCAAGAAACATTGAATCAATTCCTGACGGTTGGGGCGACCTTGTAATTACTTCGCCACCTTATGCCAACAATTACGACTATGCTGATGCAACAAGACTTGAAATGACTTTTTGGGGCGACATTAGCGGTTGGGCTGACTTACAAGACAACGTGAGAAAACATTTAGTGAGAGCTTGCACACAACACGTTTCAAGGCTTGGCGACAGCATTGACAGCATTTTAGAAAATCCGAGATTAGACATAATTAAATCGGAACTTTTAGAAGTGTATGGAACGCTTAAAGAAGAACGCTTAAAACATGGTGGCAAAAAGAATTATCATTTAATGATTGCCGCATACTTCAACGACCTTGCAGATGTTTTTAATTCTTTAAGACGAGTAACAAATGAAAACTGCAAAATGTGTTTTGTGATTGGTGATTCAGCACCTTACGGAATTTATGTTCCGGTTGACAAATGGCTTGGCGAATTAGCAATATCAGCAGGTTTCAGCGATTACACTTTTGAAAAATTGAGAGACAGAAATATTAAATGGAAAAATAGAAAACACACAGTTCCTTTACACGAAGGCAGACTTTGGATAAATAGTTAAGAAATGGCAGAATCACCAGCACATAAATTCGGACAGATAATTGGCGACC
>JAKQEZ010000150.1 GCA_029558435.1 Bacteroidota bacterium | reverse complement strand
AGTAACAAATAAGACTGTCAGGATGATAACGCAACAAAGTACCACTGCAATAACTACATTTGTTTTTTTCGTCTTGTTTCAATTCCTAAACAAATTTGTACAAATATATAGTAAAAATTTTTCGATTAATACTTTTTCATTTAAATTTTAGGCAATAATTTGAGTTACATAAATTAGTAACGCACCCCATTTTAATTGAGACTTTAGTTGCTTTCAATTAGCAGATCGTGGACTTTGGAGTTAGGTCTCAATAATTACCTGATCACTTACATAACTGCGTCGTTGAACTAAAAATGATAAAGGCAATAGATTAAACACGACAAAGGAATTAAACAAATCAAAGATCTAAAAGAACCTTTAATCAGAGAAGGTGCCAAGGTTATGCTTCTGCTTTTCCACATTTCTTTTTTTAGCATAAATTAACAATCCAGAACATACAATCACAATTGCAATTAAGAATACAACGGCAGATATTGTGGAAAAGGATATTGGTGCATTAACGTTAAAGGAGAGAGTTTCTGATACACCCGTATAACCGTGTTGGTCGGTTGCGTAGATGGTAACGTTGTGTACTCCATTGGGTAAATTGTTTAAAGTCTCGTTTCCACTAATGGATATGGGTTCTTTGTCGTCTATTGCATAGGCTATTTCTGTTACTGGGTGATCAACTGTGAAGTTTAAGGGAAAAGACGAGGAAGTACAGTTAACATTTTGAGGTGACAAAAATTCAACAACAGGATTCGAATAAACAAAACAATCCACGGAAACAGTTTTTTCCAATGAAAAACCTACTGTAGAATGATTTGCTGAGACAAAGTTCCCATTTCCAGCTACTGTAAAGTTTATGGTATGTTGACCATAGGGGACATCATGAATACTAAAGTTGCATGCATGAAATTGGTATTTGAGTACATAAACGGGGCACCATAGTCTATTTTGCATCCAGTCACCTTGATAATAACTAAACCCAAGCTGTTTAGAGATGGGTTGTCCATTGATTAATTCTGGTCCATTTATTGTCACGTTAAAGATAACTTCAATTGTGCCATTTGGATAGGTTGTGTTCTCTTTAGGGGATTGAATATCAAAAACAATATCCACACCTGCTGGAGTAGCAACTTGTGGAATTGGGTGTAAAATTGCATTTCCCGCGCAACCTGATAAAAGAGGTGAACAAATTAAAATAACCAATTCAAGCACTAACAGCAAAATCACTGACTTGTGCATCTTATCGCCAAATAAAACAAATACTCAACAAACAATTTATTGTTTACTTTTTAACTCCAATTAGTCAGAATTTTTTTACATACAACATTTTTTTCTTTCTTTAATGAATCAAGTTTCAATTGGTGGTTTAGAAATTTTTTTGTTACCAAGAGTTTTTATCCATCTTTCAAATCTCTCTGATGGCGGATAGTCATTGTAGAGTTGTCTACGTTTTGACTCTAAAAGGGAAACATCTTTTCCCAAGTATTCTGCTGCAGAAAATAGGTTGTGCCCTGCTTTGCTGGCTTTCTGGAAAACAGCTAAGCATTTTTCTCGCCATAATTCATCTCTCA
>JAKQEZ010000119.1 GCA_029558435.1 Bacteroidota bacterium | reverse complement strand
AAAGTTTTTCCGCTACCTGTTGGCGCTTGAAAAACGCACACTTTCTTTTGCTCCTCTTTTGTAAGAAGTGTTTTGAAAGTGGCGATAAGTTCGCCGACCGCTTTTTCCTGATAATTTTTAAGATTAATATTCATAAATTTGTTCGTAAATATCTAATATTTTTTGCGGAATCGGCTCTAAACTCACACCTTGCCAATCAGCAAAATCGTTTTTATCCAATCCGAGCGGATCAAAAGTAAAACAATACAAAATCTTTTTGCCTTCCATTTTGTCAAGCTCCTTTTTTAATTGTGCTAAGCTGTCCCGTTCCATTGAATAATATACGCCCATAATTCTGCCATTTTGCTCAAAGATATGATAATCGGGTTTGGCTTTCACTTCGTCAAAAATTCCTTCGCGCAAACAAAGCATTTCCGTACATTCGCGAGTAATACGCATTTTCAAATCATCTCGGCTAATTGAATTTTTTACAAAAGCAGTTTTGTAGTATTTTAGATTTCCTTTCAATGCCTTGTTTCCGTTATATCCTTTTATGACATTTTTTATGCGCGGATAACAAACATCTGTACAAATTTTATGCGATTTCTTTCCGCCGTTATGATCTAATTCTTCATCATTTGTGCAGATAATAAAATTTCTTCGACTATTTTCCAAGTTATCGTTCAGGTCCAGAACTGCATGGCCAGTAGTTCCTGTACCAGCAAAAAAATCAAGAATTGTACTATCGGCACGAGTGGATATTTCTAACAAATAGCGTATCAACTCTACGGGTTTTGGATTATCGAAAACCCGACCCGAGAACATATCTTCCAAAAATTTGTTCGCGCTTGTTGCCGAGCCTTTTTCGAGTAATAAAGATATCGGCGTTGTTGGTCTTAATTCATTTACAAAGATTTTTATAGATGGAACAGAATCTCCCTTCTTTCCCCAATATATCCTTTTATCTTTATTCAAAATATCAAAAGTTTCTTTATCAAAATGCCACTGGCGTGTAAATGTTTTCCCGGAGGGTGATTTTACTGTGTAATAATTTTTTCCGCCTTCGTTTGATTTATCCTCAGTTTTTGACATATTTCCTGCTTTATAAGACCCACGAGGATCTTTATCAGGATTTTTATATTCATTCTTAAAATTGGGAATTTCAAGCGTCTTGTTAAACCTCGCGATTTCTTTATTTACATAGCAGACAACCACATATTCGTGTTCTACACGAAAGCGATATGTGATTTTCATACGACCAGCACCAGCATCGCCTTCGCCAACTTTTCTCCACACCATAATTTCCACATTGTCTTCGCCAAAAATTTCGTCGCAAATAAGTTTTAATTGTGCCAACTCATTATCGTCAATAGATACAAACATAACGCCATCGTCAGCTAAAAGTTTTTTTGCTAGACGCAAGCGCTTGTTCATAAATGTTAGCCATTTGCTGTGTCTATAAGAATCTTCTTTGTCCACATATCGATCGTTATACTTAAAGTCTTTGTTTCCGGTGTTATACGGCGGATCAATGTAGATAACATCAATTTTGCCTTGGTGGGTGTAATTCAAAACAGATAAGGCGTGATAATTGTCGCCTTCAATCAAAATGTTGGTCGGCTTGTTTGGGTCGGTTTTTATTTCTTTGCCTTTAACTTCTTTCAAAACAGGCAAGGCGTTTTCCGATTCCTTTTCAAATTGCTCTTTGGTTTTTTCCTCGTCCCAAATCAGCCCGTATTTTTTGCGGGATTCAAGTTTTTCAATGACTTTGAGCAAGTCGTCTTTTTCTAATTTTGTATAATCTTTTTTTGCCATTTTGCTACTTAATTAAATCATCAACACCAACTTCAAGCGCCTTTGCGATCTTAGTCAGCGTTTCAATGGTTGGGTTTGTATTAACACCATTTTCAACCTTAACAATGGTATTGAGAGATAAATCAGCAAGGCGAGCAATCTTTTCTAGAGATAGTTTTTTTTTAGCCCGTAGTTTCTTCAAGTTTTCCGCAATTTTATTGTTTGACATATCTTTTGTAATTGTATAACATTATAGTATATAGAATATAATATAAAGGTTTCTTTCTTGATACTATAATGATAACTAATTTTTATAAAATTGTAAATGAATCTTTAGGGAGTTCCTTAGTGTTGCCCGCGAATGGGTTGGGTGGGTCAAGGGCAACATCTCTTTTGGTGGCGCATTTTGCTTTGCAAAATACGAAATTCGGAAGCGAAAAAGGAAAGGTTCAAAATCCCGCCCGCATTCCTCCCCAGACCCCTCCTGCGGGCGGGAAGAAAGCCGAGGCGGGGCAATTCCAT
>JAKQEZ010000087.1 GCA_029558435.1 Bacteroidota bacterium | reverse complement strand
CGCAACACCCGCGCCCGTCTCGTTTTTCCGCTCACGACTTGCGTTAGAATCGCTGAAGACAAAGACAAAAAATAACCACACAATCCGGCTCTACAGGCGGCAGAAGAAGTTATGACGGCATTGAATGGTTGAAAAAAATTAAGACAATTTAGGACAAATGAAGACAATTCAGGCGCAATGAAACTTTCCGGCGATAAAGTGGATTTATAGAGGAGTTGAAACGATACGATTAAAAAGTTACCTGGCCGGGGTGCCTTCGACAATGTGCCTGAAATCGCTTGTCACTGGCCTTGACGATCACAACTATAAAGCAAGCCCAGTGCCAACCGCTTTCAGGCGTGGCAGGTCGATCATGAACGGGCTAGACGGTCTTTTATCAAGACAAATGAAGACAATGAGGGCAAATTTAGGACAGATTTAGGGCAGATTTCGGACAAAATTAAGACAAAAAAATGAAGAAAATAGATCAAAAGTGCGCACATCTAACATTTGCGTCGAGGCGGAAAAACCGGCCGGATCACGGGTCTTGCTTACGCAACACCCGCGCCCGTCTCGTTTTTCCGCTCACGACCGCCGTTAGAATCACTTAAGACAAAAAAAGACACACCGAATCCAGCTTTACGGGTGAAAGAGAAGTTGCTGGCGGTCTTGAAAATTATTGTAAAAAGATCAGGACAAATGAAGACAATACAGGCGCAATGCAACTTTACGGTGAACAAGTGCATTTATAGTGGACTGAAAGTATAATATTAAAAAGTTACCTGGCCGGGGCGCCTTCGACAATGTGCCTGAAATCGATTGTCACAGGCCTTGACGATCACAACTATAAAGCAAGTCCAGTGCCAACCGCTTTCAGGCGTATCAGGTCGATCAAGAACGGGCTAGACGGTCTTTTTTTCAAGACAAATGAAGACAATGAGGGCAAAATGAACTTTTGAAAGGTAATCAAGTGATATCATGCCGATGAAAATGCTATTTTATTGGATTTCAACAATTATTGTTTTTATGTTTTTTGGCGGGATGATTTCCATTGATAATTATAAAATTATTGATTATTTTTGCAAAGATTCTGGGGTGTCAAAGGGGAGTCCACAATATCTTCCTCCAGCAATACCAGAAACATTAGAACAAGAAAGCCTATCAATTAAAACTAGAATAGAAGAAATTTGCGAAGCCCTAAACAATAAAGATGCAGAAAGAGCTAGTAAGTTTTGCGTACAGCCTGAAATTTACAAGAAAACGTTTGAAACTAATGTTGATAAAATGCCACTTCTCGGTGAAGTGCTAAAAAATGCAAAATTAACAAGTGTTGGAGCGGGTTATACATATTTTGGTGGTCGTAGTGGTGGGCTAACTGTTCAGGTTGGCAGTGAAACATATACGATTGGAATGGCTAAACTTGACGGAATTTGGTATTTTCAGGATCTTTGAAGCTGTTTTTGATGAAAAAAGCCTTTGCCCCAAAAATGAATAGAGAAATTATCCATGATAATTTAGAACAAATGAAGACAATGAGGACAAATTTAGGGCAGATTTAGGACAAAATTAAGACGATAAAATGCAAAAAATTCGATCAAAACTGTGTAATTCTAACATTTGCGTCGAGGCTGCGAATAGCCTACGTTCAAGACTTGCGTTCGAGAGAAAAGAATAAAAAACCGTGTTTGAGCTTATAACTTACTTTTTACCAGTCTTAATCTTGACTGTTTTCGTATTTGTTCAACAGAAAATTAAAAAAAACACACAAAATGAGGAATTGATAACGAAAAGCGAAGACAAAAAGAAGGTCAAAAATCTTTTCTTCATACTGTTTTTGATCTTTATCTCTATAGCCTTTGTTACGATCTCAAGTTTTCATTCTTATAGTGATTATTTGGATTCAGACAATACTCGATTTGACCTTAAAATTTTACAATCCTGTTCTTCACCCGACCAAAAAACGGTTGCGACTTTTTATGAACTTTCTGGAGGCGGTGCCGCTGGATGGGTTCTTCTGCGGGTAAATTTAAGAGCAGTAGAAGCTCCATTTTCTGAAGATGAAAACATTGTATTTGAGCTTAGACACGTGCGCCATGTGAATCTGTCATGGGAAAATGACAAGGATTTGAAAATTGAATACCCTGAGAGCGCAGAGATAGATAAAATGATTGAAATGTTCAAAGGCACAAAGATTGTATATGAAAAAATTAAATCGAGACAAAAATAACCACACAACCAGCTTTGCTGGGTGACAGAAAAAGTTATAACGGCATTGAACGGTTGAAAAAAATTAAGACAATAAAATGCAAAAAATTCGATCACAACTACGCCAGTCTAACATTTGCGTCGAGGCGGAAAAACCGGCCGGATCACGGGTCTTGCTTGCGCAACACCCGCGCCCGTCTCGTTTTTCCGCTCACGACCCTCGTTAGAATCACTGAAGACAAAAAATAATTACACAATCCAGCTCTACAGGCGGCAGAAGAAGCTAGGGTAGCATTGAATGGTTGAAAAAATTAAGACAATTTAGGACAATGAAGATAATACGGGCGCAATGCAACTTTGCGGTG
>JAKQEZ010000764.1 GCA_029558435.1 Bacteroidota bacterium | reverse complement strand
CTTCTATTCCGCCAAAGCTACGCTTTGACGTTTTACAGAAAATAAAGTTAAAACACAAAGCGTAGCTTTGGCTACCGTTCGTGCCAGACCGAAAGTGAAGTGCCTTTAAATCCCGCACTACGTATAGCCCCGAACCGTTGGGCGCAATTAACGCAGACCCGTAAACAGAACATTCGGAATATCACGATAATTTACCGTATGCTCATTAATGTATTTAGCGGCATCGTTCTGCGCTTCACAAGCACCTTCCTGCCAACATTTTTCTGCAAACTCACGGAGTATTTCTACACTTGCTGCTAAATTTTCGCTTTGCATTAATCTTTCTGCAATCTCTTGTAATTCTTGTTCTTTGTTATCCATTTTGTTTGAAAATTAACTGCGCCCAACAGCGGTTTAGCGCAATGCCGCTGAGAGTGCAGTGGTTAATAATTAAGTTTGTGATATGCGGCACTGCGCCAAGCCACCAAACGTTGTGCGTAATGGCTACATATCACCACTAAACGGATTATCCATATTAGCTTTGACTTTGTGATATTCCAAAACGGACTTCGCTGATTCAGCCTGTGCTTTTTCAAGTTCATCCATTACTCTTTTTACCCAAGAGCCACTCAATGAAACACCAGCTTTCACACTTCTAACAATGGAGTTCCAAGCGTCTTCTTTTTTAAGAAAATGTGTATTCTCATACATTTTTTCTTCTTTACCGTTTTCGTCCTTGCAATAGTTCGGATAACCAAACTTATCATCACAAACACATTTTACAGGCTGAACATCTCCGTCCGTGCCTCTCCAACAAATGATTTTTTCTTTTGACATAATACTGTTTTTTATTTCGTTTTCAATTAAAGTTCATCCTAAATTAACCGCCACATACGCACAACAAGGGCTAAAAAACATTAAAACGATTTTTTAGCCCCGATACGTTACCTGCAAGCCTAAAAGACGACACAGCAAGAATGAACGACAGAAATAAACATAAAGTGACTGGACAAATGAACCATCAGACAGCCGACCCAAAAGCCAACGCTTCTGTATTTTTATTTTTTGCCAACGCACATTTTTTAAAAACAATTTTAGCCAGCCGCACAAATGGCACATTTGCAAAACCGCACAAGCCAACCCACAGCCCAAGTTTTGCAAAAGAGCCATTTTTTGCCAACGCACTGAAGAACCAATTAAATAAGATAAACTAAGTTGTAAATGAAACTAATTCAAGAGAATCCATACCGTATAGTTGGTATACTTTCAAATGCTACGGCTAGAGAAATACAAGGGAGGAAGGGCAAAATAACTGCGTATGCTAAAGTTGGCAAACAAGTATCATCTGAATTTGACTTTCCCTTTTTGAATAACATTGAAAAGGATCAAAATAGCATTGAAAAGGCATTTTCTGCAATTCAGCAATCAAAGGAAATGCTTGATAATTCTTTATTTTGGTTTTCAAAATCAAACTCCTTTGACGAAACAGCATTAAACTATCTAATAAATGGTGACAAAGAAAAAGCTATTGAGATATGGGAAAAAGTTACATTTGACAAAGAAATTACTTCCAAAAACATATCTTGTTTCAATAATATTGGTACTCTTAAACTTTTAGGAACTACAAAATCAGATATAAAAGAAGGTATTGAAGCAAAGATAAAACTTATAGAATCAAATTATTTCAAAGATTTTGCACATTCTGTAGCAGGTGAAGCATATGTTGTTGAAAAACAGAAACAATTAGAATCTTTCGTTACTGCAATACTTAATCAATTAAATGGCAAATTTTCAAATAGTGAAACTCTTAAGCTATTCGAAAATTGTAACGACCAAACAAGTAAATTCATAGCAGACAAGTTTACCGAAGAACCATTTCACAAAATAGAAACAGCAATTGAAAGCACTAAAAAGAAAAGAAATCAATCTAAAATTGATGCTTACAAATTTGGCACAAAACTTTACAATGACACAAAAGTCAATCTTGAAGAATTAAAGTCAATGCTCGGTGCGAATGATTTAAAATACAAATTGATTGCTGATAATTTAGCTAAAGAAATAATGGAGTGTAGTGTTTCTTTTTTTAATGCAAGTCAAGATAACGATAGCTCTGAAGATTATTTAGAAAAAGCAATAGAGCTTGTTAAAATAGCTAAAACTATTGCAGTAGGTAAATTAGCAAAAGATAAAGCAGATGACCACATTTCAACACTTGAAGAAATGAAAGACAGAGAATTATCTCAAGCAATTGAGGTTCTTTCTTTCGTTAAAGATGCTTTTGAAAAGAATAAAGCTGAAATTACAGCACAAGTTAGAAAGCAAGAATTGTCTTTGGGTTATGGTCAGTCAATTAACTGGACAAAAGTCAATGAAATGATTAATAATTCCTTGGATTGGGATAAAGTATTGCAACTAATTACTGAGTCTATTCCTTTAAAAAATATTGTAAAAATCAAAAATACCAAAAATTCAACTAGACTAAATGAATACAAAAAACTTGTGGAATTTTTGCAAAGTAAATTAAGCTATAGCAACAAAAACAAAGTTAAATATCTCAATTTCTGGCAAACAACAACTAGCACTTCAACATCAACGATAAGACCTACAACCACTACAACAACATCACAACACAATGAAGAAGGAATTCCAGATTGGTTAAAGTGGGTTGGTGGAATTA
This sequence comes from Bacteroidota bacterium, assembly GCA_029558435.1. Next base: position 3,456 of record JAKQEZ010000764.1, on the reverse strand, counting down.
TTTTATTTATAATATTAATCAGAGCGTGTAATTAATTTTAGTTTATGAAAAATCAAATAATAGCAGTTACAATTTTGTTGTCTTCGAGTGTATACGCTCAAGACCAATCAGATAATTCCTTATTAAAGGAAATACCAACAATTCAGACAAATATCGAGAAACAAAAAAAAGAAATTGAAAATCTTAAAACAAAAATTGGAGAACAAAGTGTGCAGTTGGTAAATTTATTTCAACAAACTGAAAAACTAAAACTTGAAAACGATAGTCTTACTAAGAAAATTGAAACTAATAATGAAAATATTTCATCTATTGCAGAAGACTTAGGAACAAAAATTCAAACAACAGAATCTAATGCAAAGGAAAGCATTTCAAAACTTGATAAAGATGTTGAAAAAAACAGATTGTACTGGATTATTGGCACTCTTATAACATTAATTCTTGGTGGATTAGTTTATTGGTTGTTAGGAAGGAGAATCATTTCAAGCCAAACTGATGTTGAAAGCCAAATTAGGATCACAAAAAAATCTTTAGAAGAGGAAAGTTTAAAATTAGATGCTCAGTTATTAGAAATAATCAATTCACAACTTAAGATTAAAGAAACTCAGACTGACAAACCTGAAAGTGGCGAAAAAGACCATTCGTTAGTGCTAAAAGTAGCTGATGAAGTAACAAGAATTCTAATGAATCTTGAAGTTATGGACAAAGAAATAAAAGGATATAAACACTTAAAAAAATACTCTGAATCTATTCTTGATAATCTTAAAGCATACGGCTATGAAATACCGCAACTTATCGGAATGAACTACAATTCAGGTATGAATATGGTAGCAACTCTGGAATTTGATGACTCTGTAGAATCAGGAAAACAAATCATTAAAAGAATTATTAAACCACAAGTTAATTTTGAAGGTAAAATGATTCAAGCAGCAAAAGTAACAGTAGCATTTAACGAATAAAAACATAAAATAATGACAAGATTAAAAATTGATTTCGGCATTGACCTTGGAACAACAAACTCTGCAATAGCCGTTTATGACAATGGTAAGACAAAAATATTTAAAAATGATGTTTTAGGTGAAACTATGCCATCTTGTGTTTGGGATAGGGGAAAATCTTTTTTTGTTGGACATAAAGCCTATACTCAATTACCAAAAGATAAAATAAAGGCATTCAAAGACCCAAATTTTAAGACAAACATTTTTATTGAATTTAAGAGGACAATGGGTAATTCAATTAAGTATTACTCTGACAATAACAAAGAATTGTCATCTGAAGAGTTGTCATCTGAGGTTCTTAAAACTTTGAGGTCGTACGTAAAAGAAGAGGTGGTCAAGTCTGCCATTATTACAATTCCAGCAGCATTTGAAATGAATCAAATCAATGCTACCAAAAAAGCGGCTGAGTTGGCAGGTTTGGAATACGTTGAATTGGTTCAAGAACCTTATGCAGCCGCAATAGCTTATGGGGTTGAGTCATCAAATAAAAATGGCTATTGGTTAGTATTTGATTTTGGTGGCGGAACATTTGATTCTGCCTTAGTTAAAGTTGAAGATGGCATTATTAAGGTAATTGATACGGAAGGTGACAATTTTTTAGGTGGGAAAAACTTAGATGAGGCTATAGTTGAACAAATCTTTATTCCCTATCTGACAAACAAGTTTTCAATTGAGTCAATTTTAAAAGATGACTTTCAAATGAATGCGTTTAAAGAAATGTGGAAGCCACTAGCAGAAGATGCAAAAAATCAACTTTCATTTAAAGAAGAATATAATATTCTAGCAGAACTTTATGATGAATATGGAGAGGATGACAATGGAGAGGAGTTTACAATTGATATTACATTAACACGTGATGAGTTAAAACGAATTATCTCACCATTTATTCAGAAAGCAATTGATTACTGCAAAGTGCTTTTAAAAAGAAATAATTTATCTGGAAGTTCATTAGATGAATTAATACTTGTTGGCGGCCCTACTTTGTCACCAATTGTAAGAGAGATGTTGGAAAAGCAAATAAGAATGCCCAACACAAGTATTGACCCAATGACCGTAGTTGCTCAAGGTGCTGCAATTTATGCCTCGTCAATTAACAATCCTGTTGAAGGCGAAATTGATAACTCAAAAGTTCAACTTCATATTGATTATGAATCAATGGTTGTAGGTGCTGAAACTTTTGTTACTATCAAAACCAAAGAAGCTGAAAAAGTTGTTTTTGCTGAGATTTCTCGTGGGGATAATGCATTCAAAAGTGAAAAAGTAGAACTTAATAATATTGGCGAAGTTGTAGAATTAGCACTTGTTGAAAATGAAAATAATATTTTCACAATTCAACTATACAATGAAAAAGGGGATAAATTAGAATGCGAACCAAAAAGTTTTTCTATAAAAGAAGGAACAGTTGCTGGTGGTGCTCCACTCCCACACTCAATTTGTATTGAGGTTATTGACAAACTAACCAAAAAGAAAATATTAAAACCTCTTGTAGGATTAGAAAAAAACAAAACTTTACCTGCAACTGGCGTTTTTAACGACTTGAAAAGTAAGAAGCAAATCCGACCAGGAATGGATGATTTTATTGATATTCCAATTTATCAGGGAGAACCATTTACAAAAGCCGTATTAAATAATCACGTTTCTACAATTCGTATCACAGGAAATGATTTGCCCGTTTTATTGGCAGAAAATAGTGTTGCAAATTTGACTATTGGAATTGATCGTTCAAATATAATGTCAGGTAAAGTGAATTTCATTGATATTGATTTTGAAATGCCATTTGAAGTAAATACGAATGAATCAAAATTAACGGATGAATGGCTGGAAGACCAAATAAATGAAACCGAAGATATTTTAGAAGATTTAGATTTCTCAAAAAAGGAAGAAGTAAAAAAAGATCTAGAAAAAGTTAAAACCATTTTTGAGAACAAAAAAACAGAAGCAGGTCGATTAGAAGCACGTTCAGAACTTCAAAAAGTAGCCAAGGTAATTGATGAGTTTGAAAGCAAAAATGAGTGGCCAAAATTGGAATCAGAACTTAAAGAAGAATTTTATCGTCTTGAAAAAGCAAATAAAGACCTTGGAAATGAAAAAACCACACAAATGGTTAATCATATAAAAGTACAACTAGAAGAGGTAATAAAAAAACAAGATGTAAAACTTGGAAACGCTTTAATGGAAGAAATAACCAGTTTATTTGTCGGAATAACACTTGTTTATCAATTAATTGGTTTCATCAGAAGTCATAATCAAAATTTTGATAATTACAGATGGAGAGATAGAAACCGTGCAAGAACATTAATAAATCAAGGTTTGCAAAAAATTGGAGAGAATCCAAATTCAGATGATTTACATCCAATTGTTATTTCATTGATTGATTTGCTTCCGCCAGATGAAAGAGATAACAATGACATATTTGAACATTAAAGACTATGCAAAGCACTAACCAGATATTAACCAAAGG
>JAKQEZ010000073.1 GCA_029558435.1 Bacteroidota bacterium | reverse complement strand
AGTTCAAAAAGACTTGCAGAAATGATGGCGGGCAAAGCCCGCCTTCTTTCTGAAGTTATTGAAAAGGCGCTGACAAGTGACGAAACCAATCACGAAGACAGCACTTTGAAAGACCAAATGAAGGCTTTCAAGCAAATTCTTATTCACACATTACACCAAAAGGTTTTGCAGACGTTTACGCACAAACCATTGCTTATGGAATGTTTGCAGCTCGTTTACACGATGCCACTTTACCGACTTTCAGCAGACAAGAAGCAGCCGAACTTATTCCGAAATCAAATCCGTTTTTACGAAAACTTTTTGGCTACATCGCAGGACCCGACATTGACGACCGTATAAAATGGATAGTTGACAGCTTGGTAGATATTTTTTTGCATTGCAACGTTGAAGAAATTTTAAAGAATTACGGTAAGTCAACAAAAATGGAAGACCCAATTATCCATTTTTACGAAACCTTTCTAAGCGAATACGACCCGAAACTCCGCAAAGCAAGGGGCGTTTGGTACACTCCGCAACCCGTTGTAAATTTTATAGTTCGTGCAGTTGACGACATTCTAAAAACAGAATTTGATTTACCGCAAGGACTTGCAGACAACAGCAAGACGAGAATTAAAATTGAACAGCAAGGCAAAAAAGTTGAGCAAGACGTTCACAAAGTGCAAATTCTTGACCCAGCAACAGGAACAGGAACTTTTCTTGCCGAAGTGGTAAAACACATTCACAAAAAGTTTGAAGGACAGCAAGGCATTTGGAGTAATTATGTTGAAACACATTTGTTGCCTCGCCTCAACGGTTTTGAGTTGCTAATGGCAAGTTATGCAATGGCACACTTGAAATTAGATTTGCTTTTAACTGAAACAGGCTACAAACCAACAACCAACCAACGTTATAGAGTTTACCTTACAAACAGTCTTGAAGAAAGCCATCCTGACACAGGAACTTTATTTGCTAATTGGTTAAGCACCGAAGCAAACGAAGCTAATCACATCAAAAGAGATACTCCAGTAATGTGTGTTATTGGAAATCCACCTTACAGCGGAATATCTTCAAACAATGGCGAATGGATTAGTAAATTGATTGAAGATTATAAATATGTTGATGGCGTTCACTTTAATGAACGTAAACATTGGCTTAATGATGATTACGTTAAATTCCTACGTTACGGACAGCATTTCATTGAAAAAAATGGAAGCGGTGTTTTGGCATTCATCAATCCTCACGGTTTCCTGGACAATCCTACATTCAGGGGAATGCGTTGGCATTTGCTAAACACTTATGATAAGATTTACACTATTGACTTGCACGGGAATAGTAAGAAAAAAGAAACAGCACCTGATGGAAGTGCAGATGTTAATGTATTCGACATTATGCAAGGAGTTTCAATTAACATCTTCATAAAAACGGGTAAAAAGAAAAA
>JAKQEZ010000060.1 GCA_029558435.1 Bacteroidota bacterium | reverse complement strand
TCTGTAATTGATGAGCTTCCACCAGGACGAAAACCAATAACAACAGTACACCGAACAGAAAGTAGTCGCTCTCAAGTTTTTGGGTTCATGCGCGAAGAAATAGCCAAAGGAAGACAAGTATATATCGTTTATCCGTTGATTAACGAGTCAGAAACATTGGATTTCAATAACCTTATGGACGGATTTGAAGCCATTTCAAGAAGTTTTCCTCTGCCACACTACCAAGTGAGCATAGTACACGGCAAATTGAATCCTGAAGTTAAGGAATACGAAATGCAACGATTTGTGAAAGGTCAAACACACATCATGGTGGCAACAACCGTTATTGAAGTTGGTGTTAATGTGCCCAATGCATCTGTTATGATTATTGAAAGTGCAGAACGTTTTGGTTTATCGCAATTACACCAGTTGCGTGGTCGTGTTGGTCGAGGTGCTGAAAAATCCTATTGTATTTTAATGACTGGCGATAAATTATCCAAAGACACAAAAAAACGATTAGACACCATGGTGCGCACCAACGATGGATTTGAAATTGCCGAAGTTGACTTGCAATTGCGAGGTCCAGGCGATATAATGGGAACACAGCAAAGTGGTGAACTCAACCTGAAAATTGCTGATTTATCGCGCGATACGCAAATGGTTGTTTTGGCTAGAGATGAAGCGCGAAACATTCTAAACACCGATCCCAATTTAGAAAATCCTCAAAATAGCATCATTCGAGCTATTCTTACCCAACTTTTAAAATCAAAACCCAATTGGGGCAAGATAGCATAAAAAAAGCTGTCCAATCATTATTGAACAGCTCATTATGTTTCTAGTTTGTTGTTGTTTTATTGTGTAATGTCTGCTGCTATCACAAATTTCAAATCGTTTTTAGTTCCAATTTGCAATACATCAATTAACTTTTGAACTTCCATATCTCGTGCGATGCGAACAACCACAGTATTATTTCCTAATTCTGCTGTTTTTTTCATCAATTCACTTTCAATATTTTCAAAAGCTACAGGCTCCTTATCGATAAAATATCCTTCGTCTTTAGTTACCGACAATGTAAGATGTTTTTGAGATGTTTTTTCAGGAGCATCTGCTTTTGGCAAATCCATTTTTATAATATTAGGATTTGCCAAGGTTGAAATAATCAAGAAGAAAAGCAATAAGAAGAACATGATGTCACTTAAAGCATCTCTTGCAATTTCAATCTCAAAACGCTTATTTCTTCTTATCGCCATTCGGTCGTTGAATAATATTAATAAAATCCATGTTTACTTTTTGTGCGTTTAAAACAAAGTTATCAATTGCTCCATTCAACAAGTGATAGGTCATAAACGCAATAATACCAACCGCCAAACCAACACCACTGGCAATCATTTTTTCGTACAAACCTGCAGAAATATTACCAATACTTACATTTTCTGTAACCGAAATACTATAGAAAATTTTAATTACCCCAGCAATTGTTCCGATGAATCCCAACGTTGGTGCCACACCGGCAATCATACCAATACGGCTCAAGTTTTTCTCCATTTTACCAATTTCAATGTTGGTTGCTTTGTCTAAATTAGATTCAATTTCAGAAACAGGACGCCCAATAGTCAAAACCCCTTCTTTAATCACAGCTCCGTATGCAGTTTTATCACGAGAAACAGTAGCTAAAGCATTCTCAACATTTCCTTGTGTTAAACTGTTTTGCATATCGTTCAATAAAGTTGCATCAAACTTGGTTACTTTTCGGATGTATAACGTTTTTTCAATTCCTACAGAAATCACATAAAATAGCATCAAGATGATTGGAACAATCCAAACACCTCCCATCATCAAAAAGTCTAATGCTGATATTTCTTTTACTTTATGAGTTGTTGTTTCAACCGCTGCTGCCCCACCTGTTTCCACTTGTGAAAAAGCAATTCCAATCATAAATAATGCAGCAAAAAATGCAATCGATTTAATTTTTATTTTCATTTTCATTTTCATTCAATTTTCAACGCTAAAATTAATGGATATCTTTCTACAATTAAGATATGACAAAAGATTGTTTTAAACATGAATTGTTAACAACTGAAAAACGTTGTATATTTTGTTTTATTTTAAACACTAAAAACAAAAAAAGGCGCAGATGAAATCCACGCCTTAAAAACAACAACTTACAAAATTAATGGCTTTCCTCTTCTGAAGAAGCATTAACTTCTTTTTTATTATTAACTAAACCAATTATGTTTGAAAATAATCTTCTTTGGTACAAAACAACACCAATAAGTACAATGTTTATGAAAAGAATTAAATAAATATCTGAATTTTCCACCAACAACCATGGTTGATTACTAGCAGAATCTCCAAAAGACATAGCCATTGCGCTATTACCTGACAACAACATCCCCATTAACAAAGCAATAGTTAATGTCTTTCCTCCTCCATTCAACAATTTATTAACACGCTCTTTGAAGTAAGTTGAATCTGTCAACGTTGATATCGAGCCCGCCATCATTGCAATTGATACCAATGCAATAGCTGCTAGACCTATCAATAAATAAAAGAGAACCAAGTTGGTTTCGTAATTTGCCTTGTATTCTACTGGTGCTGCTGTTGCTGCTGCAGGATTTGTTGCATCTGCTGATGCTGTTGCTGCAGGAGCCGCAGGAGCTGCTGGTTTATACGAATCAATATAATCAAAAATTGCGTTTACTTCTTCTGTAGTAAGTTTTACTGGTGGCATTACAAGCGGCGAAAAATCTTTGATTTCATTTGCCATTTTACTTTTTCCTCCAGTGATTACTGCATTGGCATCTTTTACCCAATCCACCAACAAATCACCTTCACCTGCATCTACCCATTTTTGACGAACACCAACTAAATCTGGACCCGTTGATTTTTTCCCCAATGTGTGACATGTGAAACAGTTTTTAAAAAGCTCTTCTCCATTTTGTGCCATTGAGCTAAAAACATTGGCAACAAATCCAATTACAAATACATACTTAAATAAACGTGTCATAAAATAAATGTTTACTTTTTACTTAAAACTATTAACTAAAAATGCTTTACATTCTTGCATTTCAATAGTGCAAAACTATAAATTTTAATGCAATTTTAAATAAAAAATCGAATATAAAATACATAAATTGGATATTTTTATCCGTTTTTTATAAACAGCTATGAATCAAATTAACTAAACACCTGTTTTACTGATTATTACAAAACACCTGAAATTCAACTTTTTTTATATTAAAAATTTATTTGATACTAAAATCTGAATATGACTATTTACGATGAAATGTTGATAAAAAAAAGCAAAGCCTAATTCTTCTAATGCGCTAGTATTTATTTTTGCAAAAACATCTTTTCAATGATTAAAATTGGCGTTCTTGGTGCAGGTCACCTTGGTAAAATTCACATACGATTAATAAAAGAACTTTCGGATACCTATAATTTGATTGGATTTTATGATCCATCCGACGAAAATGCAAAAGCTGTTGAAGAACAATTCAATATTAAAAGATATCCGTCTATTGACGAATTATTGAATGAAGTGGATTGTGTTGATATCGTCACTCCTACAATTGCACACTATACTTGTGCAACACAAGCAATTCGTAAATCTAAACATGTATTTATTGAAAAGCCAGTAACAGAAACAGTTGAAGAAGCTAAATCATTAATGAATTTAGCACAAGAAGCAGGTGTAAAAATTCAAGTCGGTCACGTTGAGCGCTTTAACCCTGCATTTCAAGAGGCAAAAAAATACTTGAGCAATCCTATGTTTATTGAAGCACATCGGTTATCACAGTTCAATCCACGTGGTACAGATGTGCCTGTTGTTTTAGACTTAATGATTCACGATATTGACATAATATTAAGTGTTGTGAAATCTGGAATTAAACGTATTTCGGCTTCAGGAGTTGCAGTCGTAAGTGATTCTGCTGATATTGCTAATGCTCGAATCGAATTTGATAACGGTTGTGTGGCTAATGTTACAGCAAGTAGAATATCAATGAAAAACATGCGTAAATCGCGATTCTTTCAAAAAGACGCCTACATTTCTGTTGATTTTCTTTCAAAAGAAATGGAGGTCGTGCGTATGGAAACCATTGAAGGCGAACCAAACCCTTTTGATATTGTTTTCAATATGGGGGATGGTAAACCCGTGAAAAAAATCTATTTTGACAAACCTCAACTAGAAGAAGTTAACGCCATTAAAGAAGAATTACGAACTTTTGCTCAAGCAATTACAAATAATACAAACACAGTAGTTACAATAGAAGATGGCTACGAAGCATTAAACGTGGCGTACCAAATTATTGAAAAACTAAACGCTTCAATGACCCTCATGTCAAACAATTTAATATAATTAAAAAACCGTTACAATAAAAGGAGTTTTCTAGCGTTATTTGTGTAAACTATGAAAAATATATTTTTACTTTTCACCCTATCGATATTATTAGGAGGTTGTTACAAAAACATCCCCAATCCTTCATGGATAAAAATCGACTCTTTTTCTGTAGTTGCTAACCCCAATATTTCTGAAGGTGAACTAACGCTCAATAATTTCTCAAACGGTTGGGTCTATATTAATGATAAATTCATTGGAATATTTGAATTGCCTTGCAAAATTCCAGTAAACATCACCGGAAGCGCATCAATACGCGTATATCCAACTATCTTAAACAACGGTATTTCAGCAACAAAGAAAAATTATCCATTCACTAGAGCACATGAAGAAGTAGTAACTTTGGTTCAAAACGATACAATAACAATCAACCCTGTTACCAATTATTTGGATGGAACAAGTTTTACTGTTGAAGATTTTCAAGGTGGGGCAACAAAATTTACTCCAGGCACAAATACAACTACCAACCTTTTAATTGAAAGCGATGGTAACAATAACTATGGACGTGTTTTTCTTAATTCTTCCGCTAATTATTGGTCGGCATATATGAGTAAAGCTGGTGACAATGAACCTTTTACATTCCCTATTGGCTCACAAGTTTTCTTGGAAATTGAATGCAAAAACGACCAACCATTCATTACAACTTTTATCTATGGCAATACTGCTGGAACCATTAAAGAACAAAACAATATTAAAATTTCAAACATTAATAAAGATTGGAAAAAAATCTACATTGAATTGAGTGAACTTATTACAGCTTCGGGTGGTAGCTATTTCTGGTTTGGATTCACATTTACCCTGCCAGAAGGTCAAACAAATGCAACTGTTTTACTAGACAATATAAAAGTAGTCTATCGATGATGTTTTCAAAGAAAAAATTAGGCGCGCTACTTTTGATTATTGACTGGCTTGTAGCAATTGCAGCTTGGGCTTCTTTTTATTATGTCCGTAAAGTTTACATTGAACATAGCGAGTTTTCTATTGGCTCAGCCTATTATCCTGGCTTGTTTATTATTCCTCTTTTTTGGATTGCCATTTTTGCACTACAAGGAACCTATTTAGACGCTAGGAGATTGCACAGAATGAAAGTGTTAAGCCTCACATTTTTTGGTTCCATCGTCGGTACAATTGTCTTATTTTTCTTCACTCTTATTGATGATGAAGTAGATGATCACACACTCTTTTATCAATCTATTTTATGGTTGTTTAGCATCCATTTTATTTATTTCTTAATTGCTCGAACCATCTTTGCTAGTATTTTGGTTAAGAGCATTCATGCCCGTAAAAATGGATTTCGCACGCTAATTATTGGAGGAAATGAAAAAGCGGTGGAAATTGTCAACGAGCTCAATCACATGAAAAAAAGTAGCGGACAAGTGCTTGTTGGTTTTGTGAACCTAAACGGAACCGATAAATTATTAGAAGGTACTCTCCCCTATTTTGGAAAAGCTGATGATAAACTCGAAACCATTATTCGCAAACACAATATCGAAGAAGTGGTCATTGCATTGGAAAACAAAGAACATGATAAAATACACACATTGGTTGCCCGAATGGGAGGTAGTGATTTAAAAATCAATGTTTTATCTGACATGTTCGACATTCTTTCTGGCTCTGTTAAAATGACCAATATATATGGAGCTCTTTTAATAGAAGTGAATGCTGATGTGATGCCAGTGTGGCAACGTGTTTTTAAACGATTTATAGATATTGCGGCATCATTAATTGCTATAATAATCCTCATCCCTTTTTATATAGTAACAGCTATTTTGGTAAAACTATCATCGCCAGGACCTGTTTTGTTTTTTCAAGAAAGAATTGGCAGAAACGGTGTGCCTTTTAAAATTATTAAGTTCAGAACGATGTATGTTGATGCAGAAAAAGCTGGTCCACAATTATCGTCTTCTACCGATAAAAGAATAACTCCAATTGGGAAAATAATGCGTAAATTACGATTGGATGAATTTCCACAGTTTTTTAATGTTCTAATCGGAGATATGTCGTTGGTTGGACCGCGACCAGAACGTCAATTCTTCATCGATAAAATTGTAGAAACAGACCCTCAATTTTTGCAACTCACCAAAGTTCGCCCGGGAATTACCTCATGGGGACAAGTAAAATATGGCTATGCAGAAACGGTTGACCAAATGTTGCAACGCATGAAATATGACTTGTTGTACATGAAAAACCGAACTTTGGCCTTGGATTTTAAAATCATGCTTTATACCATTGGCACCATCATCAAAGCCAAAGGAAAATAAACTACACGTTTCTAAAAACGTATTTGAACAAAATAGCCATCACACCACCACCAATGTGTGCTAAGTGCGAAATATTGTCAATATTAAAACTCGCCAAAACTTCTTGACCAAGAAATAATATCACCACTAAAATAAAGGTTAGAGGAATTTCTTTATCGTTGGAATTGGATAAACTCACCAAAACAATGTATAGAAACACCAAACCACTTGCACCAATCAATCCGCTATCTGAAAAAACAACATGCACAACACCTATTGCAATGGTCGTTACCACACTAATCAACAATAATTTTTGCCAACCCAATTGTTTTTCTAATATTGGCCCAATAAGCAAAATCACACTAAAATTTGAAACCAAATGATCTATCCCCGAATGACTTAGTGGATATAATAATAACCCCAAATACGCTTGCCAATTTTGAAAATCAAATTGTCCGTTCAAAGTCAAAATATTCAAATGACCTCCAACACTATAGCTTAAAACCAACACAAAACTTGCAAGAATAGAAAATCCTAAAATAAAAGGTGCATTAAACGTAATTCTCATCTGTTTTCAATAAATTTTATAACGTAAATGTAATAGATTTCCAAAATATCTGACGGTTTTGAAAAATATTTCCTCTTTTTTGTCAGTAACTCTGCCAATTCGTCACCAAAAACAATCATTGAGAAACTAAAAAAAGTAAAAATGACACAAAAAACAAGCAAAAATCAGTTGGCACAAAGATTGACTTAGAAAGGGAAATTAAAATTGAAAATTAATACAGCTATGGGAAAAATAATAGGAATCGATTTAGGAACAACCAACTCATGTGTTGCCGTAATGGAAGGAAATGAGCCGGTTGTTATTACTAACTCAGAAGGAAAAAGAACAACTCCATCAGTTATTGGGTTTGTAGAAGGTGGCGAGCGTAAAGTTGGTGATCCTGCAAAAAGACAAGCGATTACTAACCCTACAAAAACCATTTACTCTATTAAACGTTTTATGGGGATCAACTTTGACGAGGCTCAAAAAGAAATTAGCCACATGTCATACAAAGTTGTGAAAGGCGATAACAACACACCACGCGTGGATATCGACGGAAGAATGTACACTGCACAAGAAATTTCTGCAATGATTCTTCAAAAAATGAAAAAAACAGCTGAAGATTATTTAGGAACTGAAGTAACCGAAGCTGTTATTACAGTACCAGCATATTTTAACGACTCGCAACGTCAAGCTACAAAAGAAGCTGGTGAAATTGCAGGTTTAACCGTTAAACGTATCATCAACGAACCAACTGCAGCTGCTTTGGCGTATGGCTTGGATAAAAAGAATACGGACCAAAAAATTGTAGTATTTGACTTTGGTGGAGGTACGCACGACGTTTCTATCTTGGAATTAGGCGACGGTGTATTTGAAGTGTTGGCAACTGATGGTGACACACACTTAGGTGGTGACGATGTGGACAAAAAAATCATCGACTGGTTGGCAGAAGAATTTAAAGCAGAAGAAGGTGTTGATTTACGTCAAGATCCAATGGCTCTTCAACGTTTGAAAGAAGCTGCTGAAAAAGCAAAAATTGAATTGTCTTCAACAACTTCAACAGAAATCAACTTGCCATACATCATGCCTGTAAATGGTATTCCAAAACACTTGGTAAGAACTTTACAACGTGCTAAATTTGAACAATTAATTTCTGATATCGTTGAAAGAACAATCGCTCCTTGTCGTTCTGCTCTTCAAAACGCAGGATTGTCAACAAGCGACATCAACGAAGTAATCTTGGTAGGTGGTTCTACACGTATCCCAGTAATTCAAGATGCAGTTGAACGTTTCTTCGGAAAAGCTCCTTCAAAAGGTGTAAATCCAGACGAAGTTGTTGCTCTTGGAGCTGCTATTCAAGGTGGTGTATTGACAGGAGAAGTAAAAGATGTATTGTTATTAGACGTTATTCCATTGTCACTTGGAATTGAAACAATGGGTGGTGTTTTCACTAAATTAATTGAGGCAAACACAACCATTCCAACTAAAAAATCAGAAACTTTCTCTACAGCATCTGATAACCAACCATCTGTTGACATCCATGTATTGCAAGGTGAACGTTCAATGGCTGCTGATAACAAAACATTGGGTCGTTTCCAATTGTCAGATATTCCACCAGCACCAAGAGGAGTTCCTCAAATTGAAGTAACTTTTGACATTGATGCTAACGGAATTATGAATATTTCTGCAAAAGATAAAGGAACGGGTAAACAACAATCCATCAAAATTGAATCATCATCCGGTTTATCTGATGAAGAAATTGCAAAAATGAAAGCAGATGCAGAAGCACACGCAGAAGCTGATAAAGCAAGAGCTAAAGAAGCTGAAACAATCAACAAAGCAGATTCATTGATTTTCCAAACAGAACGTCAATTGAAAGAATACGGTGATAAAATCCCAGCGGATAAAAAACAACCGATTGAAGATGCGTTGGCTGAATTGAAAAAAGAGTTTGAAGCGAAAAACGTGGCTAACTTGGAACCTGCAATGGAAAAATTAAACAACGTTTTCCAAGCAGCTTCACAAGACATGTACAACGCTGCAAATGCTCAAGGTGGCGCTGATGCAAATCAAGGTAGCACCAATCCAAACGACGAAGTTACTGATGTTGACTTCGAAGAAGTGGACGACAAAAAATAAGAATAACAATTCATTGGGAGAGGCTGCAAATTTTGTAGCCTCTTTTTTTTGTTTGAAACTTTTTTTGAATAATTTTGAGCAACTACAATTACACAAAATATGGAAAAGTTTAAAGTAACAGTTTATCCTAATACTTCTTCACCAAAACTTTTTAAAAACAAGTTTTTAGAATTCCTTACCAAAACGCATCCCATCGTAATTGACATGATGTATGCAACTATTTCATTTTTTATGATACGGCATTACATCACTACACAAGCGTCCTATTCAGTTAAACTAATTGTAGGATTGTTTTTGATGGGGTTTCTATCGTGGTCGCTTGCAGAATATTTGCTTCACCGTTTTTTATACCACAAAATTGAAGACGCTACGTTTGATTCAGGAATTCAGTATTTGTTTCATGGCATTCACCACGAATATCCCAATGATGGTACTCGCTTAGTTTTGCCTTGGATTCCATCACTTATTATTGCTACTATTTTTTTTAGTGCATTTTATCTAGTTATGGGTTCCTATGCATTTTTGTTTGCTCCAGGATTTATGATGGGCTATTGTGCCTACATGACCGTTCATTACACCGTCCATAAAGTTGCGCCTCCAAAACGGTTTAACTTCTGGTGGAAATTTCACAACATCCACCATTTTCAACAACACGACCGTGCTTTTGGAGTTACTTCTCCTCTTTGGGACATTGTTTTTAGAACCATGCCAGAAAACAACCGCCGAACTGTTGAAGTGGAAATGAAGCGCAAATCAAAAGAACAACATTAAGCCGAATGTTCTTTCATTACTCCACGTTTTGCAGTTGAATAACTCGCCCAAGCAAATATACAATAAGCCACAACAAGTGCTATAATGCTGTATAAACTTACCGTTGAACTGATGGCTAATCCACCTGCAATCAAAATGTTATCTAAGAAAAATTTAAAGACAAAAAATACAGCAAATCCACTCAAGGTGATAACACCAAAAATCTTTAAAAAGTAAACGAAAAACGTTTTCACAATGGAATGTGGCGGATATCCAATACGTATCAACGTGCGAACCTCGTATGCATTTTTAGACATCAACAACTGCAAATATTGAATCAATACTAAACAAGACACAAACACCGCAATTATAGAAATACCTAAAATAACGACAATCAACGTGCTGACAATACTTTTCAATTTTCCTACCACCATTTGTGAGTTTTTAGACTCCAATCCGTGTTTTACCAAATATTCTTCCACCAAGCCAAACTCACTTTCTTTTCCAGCAATCATTATCTGAGTGATTTTCTTGTCAGCTCCTAATGCAAAGTTCTTGTTACCATATTCCATAAACGATTGAGGCACCAAAATAGAGGCTACTTCATTGGTAAACCCAATATTTTTTGCAGCAATAAATTCTTTTCTCTCCTCGTTTTTGATGGTAAATTTAAAACGGATTTCTTTTGCCAATTCGTCAGATACTTGCGGAATTCCACTAGCGCTCATAAACGTGTTGAGCATCACTATAAAATCACGCGGTAAAATAATTGGAACAACGGTATCGCCTTCTTTCCACTTCCATTTGTCCGATTTTACATCCAAAAATTGTGGGTCAACAGTTTGAATAAAAACATCCGAACGAAAATAGGGAACATGCGGATCATCGGTCTGAAACGACACATCGAAATTGTTCGATATCACCGGTTTTACATCCGAAATAAAACGCTCTTTTTTCATTTTTTCAATTTCTGAATCTGAAAAATCGGTTTTTGCCAATCCCATGATGGCTCCTGCATTCACTTTTTTCTGAACAATTAACGTGTTGGGTCCCAAAATTTCTGTTCCCTTGCCAAATTCATTGACTTTAATCAAATAATGGATAGACGTTATCAAAAACGTAATGCCCAAAAACGAACCAACAATGGCAATAATCAATTGTTTTTTATCTTGATTTCTAAATAATAACTGGCGTAACATGGCTCAAAGATTTAATGTGTAATCGTATTGAAATGCGTGATCATCTCCTAAAGACGTCAAAACAAAACCTGCATTTAGTTCATCTGCACGTTTGTTAATCATCGCTAAACACAATTGTGTATTGGCTTCGTCTAAATGAGAAAAAGGTTCGTCCATAATCAACCATTCAAAAGGTTGCGCCAATGCACGAATAATGGCTACACGCTGTTGCTGGCCCATGGACAACAAACCACATCGTTGCTCCCATTTATCGGCAATTCCTAATTGATCCAATTTTTCTTTCAATTCACTTTCAGAAAAAACAGAGGTCAACTTATTTTTGAGCAATAAATTTTCTTTGACCGTTAAGGTTGGAAACAACTGTAAATCTTGAAAAACCGTAGAAATTTTTGTTTGGCGAATCGTTGTCCACTCCTCCACAGAAAAGGTTTTTACATCTCTATCATCGTAAAGAATCGCACCCGAATAATCATTTCGCAAACCTGTTGTTGTATATGTAAAAGTAGATTTCCCCTTTCCACTTGCGGCATTAAGCATGATTTTTTTCCCAGGCAACAACTCCACTTCATTCCCCCAAATACTATTTGCCCCATGATTGATGGACGCTAAGGGAATGGGCATTACTTTGTTTAAACTAATTTTCATTTTGCATTGTTTGAAAAGTGCAAGGCAATTATTGTTCCAAAAAGAAAATAGTTGTGCAAACTACTAAAAATCAAAAGTTAGCATCAATCAAATAGAGCAACGACGCAATGGCTGCACAACCTAATTCCAATTCGCGTTTGTTAACCGTTTCAAAAACATCATTGGGTGAATGATGTACATCAAAATAGCGTTGTGAATCGGGAATAAAACCAAATAATGGGATGGAATCAAATTGACGTTTGAGTGGACCAATATCAACACCACCATATCCTTTTTCAAACACATGCAAATCGTATGGTTTTAAAACTGGAGCTAAACTTTGCAAAAAAGCCAATTGTTGCGAATTGCCGTCCAAATGAAATCCTCTAGGCACAAACCCACCCGCATCACTTTCGATAGCCGCAATGTGTTCTTCGCCACTTTCTTTTGCTTTTTTAGCATACATTTCTCCTCCATAATTTCCATTTTCTTCGTTCATAAAGAAAACAACACGCAAAGTATTTTTAGGTTTATAATTTAAGTTTTTAAGAATGCGTAATGCTTCTAAACTATGCATTAATCCTGCACCATCATCGTGTGCTCCTTCGCCTGTATCCCAAGAATCCATATGTCCACCAACAGTAATGATTTTATTCGGATGTACTGTTCCTTTCATTTCCGCAATCACATTAAACGATTGCACCATCCCCACGTATTCACAATCCATACGGAGCACAAATTTCACTTTTTGTTGTTGCAATAACGCCGATAAATTCTCAGCATCTTGTGTGGATATTGCAGCAGCAGGTATTTTCACCTTTGCATCTTCTCCATAATACATTGAACCCGTGTGTGGATGTTCATCTATGGGCATTCCAACTGAACGAATAATCACTGCCAAAGCACCCAATTTACCTGCTTCCTCTGCGCTATACGCACGTATAGAAACACAACCTCCATAGGCATTAAATGTACTGATATGTTTCGAATTCATCGGTTCGTTGACAAACACAATTTTCTTTTCAACCTGTGCTTTTGTTGCTTTTTTTAAATCTTCGAGTGTTTTAAACTCTACAATTTCCGCTTCAATGGTACCGTTAGTGCCTACACTTCCTCCAAGCGCCAATAAATGAACCTTTTGAAGTTCACCCATCCCAGTTTTATACCAACCTTCTTCTTTGGTCCCCCTTTTCCAATAAGGCACCATCACTGGTTGAAGATAAGCATTGTCAAACCCATAAGAATCCATCAATTTAAGCGACCATTCAACGGCTTGTTGAGCAGCAGCAGAACCCGAAATACGGTGGCCAATATTTTTACACAAATAACGCAAGTTAGAATAAGCTTCACTTTCGGTTAAAGCTTTGTCATAAATTCTTCGGATAAATGCTGAATCAGCAGTTTGTGCATGTGCTACAACAGATAGTACAACCACAACTATTAGTAAAATTGATTTCATAAACAAAAGATTTTATGGCAATTCTTTTAAGTTTTCTCTTGCCCAATGGTTATTTTTTTTCAACGCCAAAATTTTCAAATACAAGCGTCGTGCATCTGTATAGTCTTTTGCCATGTGTGCTTTATAAGCTTGTTTAGAGAGACGATCTACTTGAATTAACGTATAATTTTCTTTGGCTAATTTATTCTGACTATCAATACTCAATGCTTTTTTGTAATAGGTCTCAGCCGTTAAAAAATCCTGTTGCTGATGATAATGGATTCCACGTGCGCATTGCCATTCACTCGACCAAGGAGCATAAAGCAAGGTAACAGCAGCCAATGAAAATGGCAAAGCAAATAGAGATAAATAGCTTCTCTTAATTTCACCTTCACTTTGAGCAATTCCCATTAAAAAGCCCCAAAACAAACCACCTAGCTTTGCTTCAATGGCAACTTGTTGTCCAAAAATTTTATCTGTAATTGTCATAAAAACAAGTGAACCAAACAAGAAAAATCCCAACGCATAGATGTATTTCATTCGAAACAGTCTGTTTTTAAACGACATACTCAAAATCAATGCATAAAATCCAAAAACAGCACTCGAAATTCCCAAACCTGCATCGTTGGTAAAAGCCAATTGAATCATTGACCCAAAAACAGAGCTTACTAAACCAAAAAATGCCATTTTGAACCATCCAATACGACGTTCAATAAAAGCACCAAATAGCCACAACCCTAATAAATTGGATAATAAATGTAGTAAATTAACATGAATTAAATTATTCAAAACAACACCATATACATGGCGTTGATAAATTTGAATAGCATAGGGCGCTCCAAAATTTTCCAACAGTCCAAAATCTATTGAAAAACTATGAGAATACAACGCCATTGAGACATACACAACGATTAACAACAATGAAAACAAAGTTGTAAACCATGGAAAATATTTCTGTTCGTTGGTTGCAATCATACGCTCTGACAAACACAAAATTAATTCATAATTTGGAATGTCAATCGGTAGAACAAACTATTTGAAAAGAAAATTAAATATCTGTAACCAATTGGTGTTTTTCAATCAACTTTCTAAGATTGATTAAAGCATAACGCATTCTTCCTAAAGCGGTATTGATGCTTATATTTTCTAAATCTGCAATTTCTTTAAATGATAGGTCTTGAAAGATGCGCATTTTAATGATATCTTTTTGAGAATCAGGCAAGTATTCAACCAAATCTACCATTTGCGTTTTCAATTCATCCAAAGAAATTTGATCTTGAATGTTTAATTCATTCAATTGCAAGGTGTTGAAAATATTGAAGTCTTCGTTTTTAGAAGAAGTTTCAGAAATCAATTTGATTTTATTGGTTTTACGAAAATGATCTATTGCTAAATTATGGGCAATACGCATAATCCAAGGCAAAAACTTCCCATCTTCATTATAAGCTCCTAATTTAATAGTGCGAATCGCTTTAATGAACGTTTCTTGAAAAATATCTTCTGCAAGCAGTTGATTTTTAACCTTTAAATAAATGTAACGGTAAATTTTGTCCTTGTGTCTTAGAACCAAAACTTCAAACGCCTTTTCGTTTCCATTGATGTAGTCGCTCAACAAGATGCTATCATCTAGATTTTTCATAGCCATAATACTCAAATTTTATTTTGAATTTTATAAATTCTTCACATTTAAATAGAGTAAAATTTTGCTATAGGCGTAAAAATTTAATGAATACTATCTGCTAAATTAGTTCTTTTTTTTGAAAAAACAACATTTTGTTTAAAATATTTTCATTTCCCCTCCGTTCCCCATCCGACTTTCATCGTATTTTCAACTTTTTTTTTCGTGCCAACATGCTTTTATCATAAATATTCCCTTCAAAAAACTATATTTGTAATCAATAACCATTTAAAATCATCTTAAATCATATAAATGAAAGCATTAGACGCACTATACGAAGCTCAAAAAATTGCATTTAGTCCCTTTGTGTTTCAAACAGCTTATTCCATGCACAACCTTGGAATTTTTGATAAAATTTTTGAAGCAAAAGATGGGTTAACATTACAAGAAATTGCGCAACAAACGAACTTAGATGAATACGGTGTTCGAGTATTAATTGAAATGGCGGCAGCGGCAGATATCGTTGAGAAAAATAGTGCGACAAATAAATATACACTCTCAAAAATAGGATACTTTGTTGCCCGTGATGAAATGACACGTGTCAACATGCTTTTTACACAAGATATTTGCTATAAAGGTTTGTATCATTTAGAAGATGCCGTCAAAAATGGAAAACCTGAAGGATTGAAAGAAATTGGAGATTGGGAAACCATTTACCAAGGATTATCCAAACTTCCAGGAAGATTAAAAAAATCGTGGTTTGAATTCGACCATTTTTATTCAGACAATTCGTTTGATGAAGCATTGAAAGTAATTTTCAAAGATCAACCTAAAATGATTTTTGATATCGGTGGAAATACTGGTAAATGGGCAATTGCAAGTACGCGCTACAATAAAGACGTGCATGTAACTATTCTTGATTTACCCATCCAAATTGAAACCGCTCAAAACAACATCAATCAAAATTTTACTGATATTAAAGACCGTGTGCATTATTACCCCATCAATGTTTTGGATGAGCAATCCACCATTCCGGCAGGTGCTGACGTGTACTGGATGAGTCAATTTTTAGATTGTTTTAGTGAAGCGCAAATAGAATCCATCTTACTGAAAATCAAAGAAAATGCAAAACCTGGTGCAAAAGTGTACATCATGGAAACGTTTATTGATAACCAACGTTTTCCAGCTGCAGAATTTTCATTAGTTGCCACATCGTTGTATTTTACCGTTATGGCCAACGGAAACAGTAAAATGTATTCTTCCAGCGTTTTCAAATACATCATTGATAAAGCTGGGTTCAAATGCGTAGGCGAACACCATTTACACGAAGATAGTTACCACACTATTTTAGAATTAGAATTAAAATAACAACAACTCAATAATCTTATGCATCAATTAACATTAGTTGATATAGAAAACATTGCAATCAATAAACAAGCATTTGTAATTGACTCCAAAACAATAGAAAAGGTCAAAAAATCGTTTGCTTTTTTAGAAGATTTTTCAAGCGATAAAATTATTTACGGCATCAACACGGGTTTTGGTCCGATGGCGCAATTTAAAATTGACGAAGACAAGTTAAACCAATTACAATACAACTTGATTCGTAGCCATTCCTCTGGTACTGGTCACGCACTTAGCCCAGAAGAAGCTAGAGCTGTATTAATTGCACGTGCCAACAACTTTTTGCAAGGTAACTCTGGGATTAGTTACGAAGTAATAGAAAAAATAAATGAGTTTTTAGCGCACGATATTGCTCCCGAAATTTTTGAACACGGAGGCGTTGGTGCAAGTGGTGATTTGGTTCAATTGGCACATTTGGCATTGAATTTAATTGGTGAAGGCTATGTGTATTACAAAGGTGAACGCCAAAAAACTGCTGCCGTTTTTAGTGAATTAAACATTCAACCACTTAACGTAAAATTACGCGATGGTTTGGGCTTAATGAACGGAACTTCGTGCATGACGGGAATTGGTGCTTTGAACATCATTTATGCCAAACGATTGTTGGATTGGTCGGTTGCAACATCTGCCATCATCAATGAGATAGTTGAATCGTTTGATGATTCTTTTTCGGAAGGATTGAACCAAGTAAAACAACACAAAGGTCAAGAAATAGTGGCTGCTAAAATGCGTTCTATGTTGGCCGATTCGAAGCTGATTAGAAGTCGCGAAGAACTTTTTGCCGACGATACAGCCTTGCAACAAACAACGTTTAAAAAGAAAATTCAAGAATACTATTCCATTCGTTGTATTCCTCAAATTTTGGGTCCAGTTGCCGACACCTTGGATTTTGCACAAAACATACTAGAACAAGAGTTGAATTCTACCAACGACAACCCAGTTGTTCGTGAAGATTTGGGCAATGTTTTTCATGGAGGCAACTTCCACGGCGATTATGTTTCGTTGGAAATGGACAAAGTAAAAATTGTAGCTACACGCCTAACGATGCTTGCAGAACGCCAATTAAATTTCTTGCTCAATAGTAAAATCAACGATATTTTCACTCCATTTTTAAATGCGCAAACATTAGGATTTAATTTTGGAGTTCAAGGAATGCAATTCACGGCAACATCCACAACGGCCGAATGTCAAACGCTTTCCAACCCGATGTATGTGCACAGTATTTCCAACAACAATGACAATCAAGACATTGTGAGTATGGGAACTAACAGTGCTGTAATTGCCCGAAAAGTCATCGAAAATGGATTTCAAGTAATGGCTATTCATGCTATGGCTATATGTCAAGCAATTGATTTATTGCCAACCGAAAAACAAGAAAAATTGAGCTCGAAAGGGAAAGAAATTTACCGTTTAATTCGCTCCAAAGCTCCAATGATTAATGAAGATGTGGCGCAATTTGAAAACATCAAAGCAGTCACACAATTATTAAGAAATACAAAATTAGAACTATGAAATGTGCATTAGTAACAGGTGCTTCTAGAGGAATCGGAAGAGCAGTTGCCATACAATTAGCAAAAGATTTGAACCTGCATATTCTAATCAATTTTGCAGGAAACGAAGCTGCCGCAAAAGAAACATTGCAAACCATTGAGTCCAATGGTGGAACAGCCGAATTAATGCAATTTGATGTAAAAAACAATGCTGAAGTAACCGAAAAAATTACTGCTTGGATAGAAGCTAATCCGGATAAAAATATTGAAGTGTTGGTCAACAATGCTGGAATTACACGCGATAACTTATTTCCTTGGGTGAATGAAAAAGATTGGGACGATGTCATCAATACAAGCGTGAAAGGCATGTACAATTGCACGCAAGCAGTTATTGGAAAAATGTTGCGTAACCGTTCGGGGCGCATCATCAACGTTGCTTCATTGAGTGGATTGAAAGGAAACCCAGGTCAAACCAACTATTCGGCAGCAAAAGGCGCCATGATTGCATCTACCAAAGCATTAGCTCAAGAAGTAGCAAAACGCAAAATTACGGTAAATGCCGTTGCTCCAGGATTTATTGCTTCTGATATGACCAATAATTTGGACGAAGCACAATTAAAACAATTGGTTCCAGCCAACCGTTTTGGGCAACCCGAAGAAGTGGCAGAATTGGTGTGTTTCTTAGCATCCGACAAAGCGGCTTATATCACAGGCGAGGTTATTAATATTAACGGAGGATTGTATTCATAGCATGGAACAGCGAGTAGTCATCACAGGAATTGGTATTTATTCTTGCTTAGGAGAGAATTTAAACGAAGTTTTAACCTCCCTAAAACAAGGAAAAAGCGGCATCATTTACGATGAAACGAGAAAGGATTTTGGTTACCGTTCGTGCTTAACTGGTCATGTCAACATTCCTGATTTAAAACCTTTTTTATCGCGTAGAGAACGCATAGGTATGCACGAACCTGCAATGTTTGCTTATATGTCAACGATGGAAGCCATGAAAAATGCGCAATTGGACGTTGATTTTTTAGAAAAAACTGAAACAGGAATTATTTTTGGCAATGATTCTACGGCTGGTGCAGTTATTGAAACCATTGATAAAGTTCGCGAGCGCAAAGACACCACATTGATTGGTAGTGGCGATATTTTTCAAAATATGAACTGCACGGTCAACATGAATTTATCGACCATTTACAAATTAAAAGGCATCAATTTATCACTTTCGGCTGCTTGTGCGTCGGGTTCTCATTCCATTGGTTTAGGATATTTGTTAATCAAACAAGGATTGCAAGACCGTGTGGTATGTGGTGGAGCGCAAGAAACCAATTTATATGCAATGGCAAGTTTTGACGGATTGGGAGCATTTTCCATTCGCCAAGACACACCAACCAAAGCATGTCGCCCGTTTGATAGAGATAGAGATGGATTGGTTCCTTCTGGTGGTGCTGCCACGGTGATTATTGAAAGTTTAGAATCGGCATTAAAGCGCAATGCTCCCATTTATGGTGAAATTATTGGCTATGGATTTTCATCCAACGGTGAACACATTTCTAACCCTAACATTGACGGGCAACACCGCAGCTTGAACATGGCCTTGAAAAATGCTGGAATTTCTGCCAATGAAATTGATTATGTGAATGCGCACGCCACTTCAACGCCAATTGGAGATGCAACCGAGGCTGAGGCTATTTTTGATGTGCTCGGTGGGAAAGTCCCAGTGAGTTCCACTAAAAGTATGACTGGTCACGAATGTTGGATGGCAGGTGCAAGTGAAATTGTGTATTCACTTTTAATGATGGAAAATAACTTTATTGCCCCCAATATTAATTTTGAAAATCCAGACGAACATTCGGCTAAAATCAATGTTGTACCAACCTACAAAGAACATCAAATTGATTGTTTTTTATCCAATTCTTTTGGATTTGGAGGAACAAATTCATCATTAATTGTTAAAAAATTTAAAAAATAAGCTACATTTGCACTAACATTTATAACTCATGAATAGAGAAGAAATTATTGCAACCACAAAACGCTTTTTATCTGAAGAATTTGAAATTGATCAAGCGTTGATTCAGCCAAACAACAATTTGCATAAAACGTTGGATTTGGATAGTTTGGACTATGTAGATTTAGTTGTTGTTATTGACGAAAATTTGGGATTCAAACCAACGTCTGATGATTTTAAATCTATCCAAACATTTGAAGATTTCTACCAATTGGTTGAGGAGAAATTGGCTTTAGCATAATTTTTCATGGAAAAAAAATGGGATGGTAAAACTAAGGGTTCTCTTTGGGGTTACCGTTTTTTCATTGCATTGATACGCTTTTTAGGTGTACGGGTTTCTTATTTTTTCTGCTTTTGGGTATCTGGCTACTTTGTACTATTTGCCTCTAAACAACGCAAAGCATTAGTGCAATTTTACCAACGTGGATTTGGCTTTAATAAATGGAAAAGTGTACGTTTTGCAACGCGTACTTTTTATGAATTTGGCACCATTATTATTGACAGAATTGCCTTGCGCACAGAGCGAAAAAAGATTTACACCCATTCTTTTGAAAAAGAAGAAGTACTCAGAAACATACACCAAGCAGGTAAAGGTGGTTTTTTAATTTCTGGTCACGTTGGTAATTGGGAAAATGCAGGAAGTTTAATTGGCGAACGCATCACATCTAAAATAAACGTTTTAATGTTGGATGCAGAAGTTGAAAAAATAAAGCAATACATTGATGAAAGTGTGGAACAAGTCAACTACAATCTCATTCCGTTAAAAGACGATTTATCGCATTTGATTCTCATTCACAAAGCTTTAAAAAATAATGAACTAATTGCCTTACATGCCG
The DNA here is from genome assembly GCA_029558435.1 of Bacteroidota bacterium. Next base: position 9,819 of record JAKQEZ010000060.1, on the reverse strand, counting down.
ATCGCATTACCGAAGGTCAAAAAACATTTACCATTTCCTTTTTGAATCAACCGACGCAATTTCCTGCTGGACCGTTCATCATGGCTTTTAAATTCAAAGTTCCAGTTACTTTTGTATTTGCCGTAAAAGATAAATTTCATTTTTCGTTAAGTGCCACAGATGCATTAATTGGAGGTGTAGATGTACAATCTCCCGAGGAAATGGCGCAACTTTATGTTCATCGATTAGAAGAATTAGTGAAAAAATATCCCAATCAATGGTTTAATTTTTACAACTATTTTGATTAACTTTCGGATATGGAATCTAAAAAAACTTTGGTCATTGGTGCTAGCACAAATCCTGAGCGTTATTCGTTTAAAGCCATTTCGATGTTACGTGCACACCAGCATGAGGTGGAAGCAATTGGACTAAAATCTGGAGAAGTTGCAGGTGTTTTAATACACACCGAAAAACACCCATTTGAAGACATAAACACAGTGACCTTGTATGTAAATCCAGCCCGTCAGGTTGATTTTTACGACTACATCATTGGATTGCGTCCGAAACGCGTTATCTTTAATCCTGGAACAGAAAATAGCGAGTTTGAAACAATGCTTTCGAACAACAATATTGCCTACGAAGAAGCTTGTACGCTTGTTTTATTGAGTACCGGACAATATTAATTGTTCAACCAAACAATTCCGTCTTCCTTTAACGCAATTAAACGTTGCTTGTAGAGATTTCCAACTGCTTGCTTAAATACTTTTTTACTCATCCCTACAGTTTCTTGAATGAGTTCTGGAGAGCTTTTATCCGTTATACTTAATTTACCTAATCGTTGTAAAATTTTACTTAACTTTTCTACATTTTCATCGATTCGTAAATACCCTGGTTTTCCAAGACGGATATCCACTTTTCCATCCTTACGAATGTTGTAAATATAGCCTTCTACAATATCACCTCTTTTAAATGCATTATTAAAATCAGAATGATAAATGAGTCCATTATATTTGTTAGAGACGATACATTTAAAGCCTAAATCTGTTGATTCAGTAATCAATATTTTTTGAGCTTTATTAATTACTGACTCGTCTTCGCATTTAATTAAATAGCGATTAACTTTTGTTGAACCAAACAATCGATCGGTTGCATCATCACGTTGAAGAGTTACAATATACGATTTATCTATCGCTAATTTCAAGTGCTGTTCTTTGAACGGAATCATCAATTCTTTTTCCAAGCCCCAATCGGCAAATGCACCAAAGAAATTCACATCGGTAATTGATAACAAGGCAAATTCGTTTAGATTTACAAAAGGTTTTTCAGTTGTTGCAACCAATCTATCTTCAGAATCGCGATAAACGAAAACATCCACATCATCGTCAAGTAGCATGTCATCAGTTAAATATTTATTGGGAAGAAGAATATCGTTATCCTTTTCATCCCCTAAATAGGCTCCTACACTTGTAAAACGTAAAATTCTTAATCTATTAATTTCTCCGACTCTCATTTTAATAATATAAAGAAGATGCTAATTTAGAATTTAACACCAAGCAAGGTAACATTTTATCGTTTGTAATTAAGTTTTGAGCAAATTTATCAAATTGTGGTAAAATACTTTCAGTATGATAGGCAATTGCAATCATATCTATGCTATTCTTTTCAGCATATTCAAGCACTTTTGCAGAATAAGAACCCCCACTTTTAACTTGTTCGATATGGCATTTAATATTTCGTTCCTCGTAACGATTATTAATAATGTAAATTCTATTTTTTAATGTAATATTCAAATGTTCATCGGTTTGTTTTTCACCAATCACATGAACTTCAGCATCAAACATGGTTGCTAAATCTCCTGCAATATTAACAACTTGCAAGCTTTCTTTGGTCAAATCAATAGGAATAACAATTTTATTCAAATTTTTAATTGGTGTGTTTTTTTGTACAATTACAAACGGTATATCACAACTAGTGATTACTTGCATAGCATAACTCATAAATAATTTTTGAAACCCTTTTTGTCCGTGAGTTCCCATGATTATTAATTGCGCACCTTCTTTGGTTGCTAACTTACCAATATCTTCAAAAATAGAACCTATAGCAATTTGCTTGGTTACTTTCTCCTTGTTCTCAGGAGACAAGTTATTAATAATTGCATCTAATTTTGCAGATGCTTTAATAGCTTCTGCTTTATCAGAAATTAAATGAAGAATTCTTATTTCTGCATCAACTTTGTGACAAATATGCAAGGCATAATTCAACGCGCTATCACCTACTTCTGTAAGGTCATGAGGTACAAAATATAAGTTTTTATTCATAAAGCTAAATATGTAATCAAATATAAGAAAAAAAATCAAAAAAAAGGCTCGAAATAAATTCGAGCCTTAAATGTTTATTAAATTAGATTAGAAATCCCACAAATCGTGTTCAAAAGTTCTAATTCCTTCTTTAATTTTTTCAGATTCTCTTAGCGCATCAACACCACTTCTGTAAGTTTCAATTTTTCTGTCAAAACCATTACTTTCTTTAATGATGTATGAACTAAATCTACGTTTCCAGAATAAATCATCAAAACTCATCCATTGCGCATCATTTTGATCGTTGTAACAAAAATAGTTATTGAAGACAAAACGACAGTGTGGAAAATACAACCAGAACAATTCCATAGTTCCACCTACACTTTCATTTCCTTGTGCATCCACTTCCATTTTGTACACAACAGGTGCGATTGCTAAAATACGTTGATCTATTACAGAACGCTCTTTGTCAAAAAACCATTCTTCTTTGATACGGTATTCAATGATATTCTTTGAATTATACCAAATCGTATCACGAGGTGGATATTTAAACTCTTGTGTTCCGTCAGGCAAAGTGATTACTAAAGGATCACCATATTCATCTGTTAAAGGAATATCACTTTGTGGTCCAAGTTTCCCTAAACAATAAAGAATTTTTTCTCTATAAACAGAATCTGTATAGTATGTTAAACCTTGTTCAGGATATAACGCATACTTTAGTTGATCACCATCCCACTCACCAAATTGATTGTTTGGATTGTATGGCAAAAAGACAGTTAATTTTCCATTAAGGATGTTGTGACGTATTACTGTCCACAAACTCCATCTTTCACCATGTTTAATCCATTCACCTGCAGGTGTAATTTCATCAAATGGATAGTACAACGCATGGTTCATTCGTTCACGAAGATCTATCGATTGCCATACACGTTTACTCCACATTACGTCTGCTTCACGAACAAACTCATAAGGAATCATACGCTTAGTAGGAATGTGTTCTTTAAGAACAACACCATCAATAATCCCAGGATTTGGGCTATTAACAGGTCCTGCATCTTCAATTTGAGCGTAAGAAAATCCTACTGCTAAAATTGCCGCTATGTTAATAAATAGACTCTTCATAACTTTTGAATTAAAATACAATTATAATTTAAATGCTCCTGCTTTTTTACGTTTGATTCCGTCTGGACCAACAACATTACACAAGAAAGATACTATCATTCCAGGTTTTGCTTGTTTAATTAAAGCAGACGCTGCTGGAGATAATACACCTCCTGTACCTCTTGGTGGAGCACCTTGAGCACCTGGGATAGAAACCTCCCAATCTACAATTCTAAATTGTGCATTTAATGGAATTTCAGGTGGATATTTAGCAAACAATTTAGTTTCTACTCTACTTCCTTTATCTCCATTTTTAGATGCACCCCAGTATAATTCTGGATCTGGTAAGTTAGATACTCTAAATTTCTGAGTCAACAAGTTTTGAGTTTTACCTGTAACAGAGTTTTTACCAGAAACAGATAACGAAGCCTCACGTACTTGTCCTGGTTTTGCAATCCAGAACTCACCACTTTTTGAAACTGTTACACCATTTCCTGTTAACATCGTTTGGTCAAAACCAGAAGCAACTGCAGATACTTTATTGTCATATCCTTTGTAAAGAACGTTTAATTCAGGCAATGAAATTGCTCCAGAAGGTTTCATAATAACAATTTTATGTTCCCACTGAGCTGTTTTCCAAACTCCTGATTTATTTTTAATTGCAACTGTACCTTTCAATATTTGCTCAGTTCCACCAGCTACTCTGAATCCAAGTTTACCTTGACCATCAGCAGTTTCTAATTTATAATCTGTAGCACCTTCTGTAACAACAACTTTAGGTTGGTTATCAGAGTCAAATGCTGCCATCATAACTGAAACGTGAGCTGAATCACCTGTATTTGCAATCAAATCACCATAAGCTAAAGGAACAATTTTATTAAAGCTATACTCACCTGTAGAAACTTTACCTTTCCAGTGAGCCAAAGCTAAGGCTCTAGCAGATAATGCTTCTTGTTCCAATGAAGACAATGCTGCAATTGCTGCTACTAAAGGAACATGGTCAAAAGTCATACCAACCCAGTGTACACCATCTTGGTCATGTACTTTGTTTTTTTCCTTTTTCGTCAACATCATGTACAAATCGATTAACACTTGACGGTCTTCTTTCAAATTCCCTTTTGTGTTTTTATCAATCATTGCAGTAACTTTCTTTGTCAAGTCTTTGTTGTCTGTGAAATCGTTAATTGGAGTTGTTGAAACTGTAAAGTTAGTTTCACCCCATTTATACGATCCAGTTAATTCAACCAACTTAGCACGCAAGCCAATCATTCTTTTCCATAATTCTGCACCATTCCCAGTCGGAGCTTTGATGTTTTCAGCAACACCCATAACGTGCATTGGCTCATCGTATTTATCCTGACCTTGTGCAGCAGCTAAATTCATACGAATAGGCTTAGAACCATCTGCTTTCAACCATAAAATAGATTCAAGGTCTTTATCTTTATATGAATCAACCTTTTCACCTACTTCTTTTAAAATTTCCAATTTACATTTATCAACGAATGCAATGTATTTAGCTGTTTCGTCATCAATTTTTTTCATTTGGCCTAAAACGAATTCTAATTTTTCTCTTTTAGCCGCTTGATCTTCTCCTTTTGACGATACAATTTCGCTTTTCACATCATCCATAAATCCAGTACCTCTATCTGCTTGCACGATGTTTGCTTTTTGAATATTTTCTTCAATAGTAACAAACGCGTCAATAATAGATTTAGATACATTCAGAGCCAAAAGTGCGGTAAGTACTAAGTACATCATACCGATCATCTTCTGTCTTGGTGTCTCTTTACCTCCTGCCATGTTAAATAAATTTTATTAGTTTAATAATAATAAATTATGCAATAATCAATCGTTTCTTATTTAGTGATTGTCATTGCTTTTAACATGTTACCATAAACGGTATTCAAGTCAGTTAAGTTTTTAGACAACATTGCCATGTTTTCTTTATACAAACGAGTATCTTCAACAGACTCAGACAAGTTTTTCATCATGTCAGTAACTTGTTGTTGGAATTTCTCAGTTGCTTCTAAATGGTTAGTTGAACCTTTTAATTGTAATTCATATACATTGTTCAATGCAGCCAAGTTTTTAGAAACTTTTTGCATTTGCTCACCAAATGATTCACCTTCAGCAGTTGTTGAAGTTAAACCAGAGATAGAAACAGATGCTCTTTCGTAAGCTTCAGATAAAGAAGATACTTTTTGAGATGCTGCTTGTAAGCTATTTACATAAGAATCAGTTGCTGCTGCAGCTGTAGTTACAGAAGACAATTGTGCTGCATTGTCACCTAAACGACGCATACCATCACCTAATCTTCCAATTAATTCACCATCAATTTTAGCTTCAGCCAACAAATTATCTAAGTGTTCTGTAACACCAGTTCCAGAACCACCTCTTCCTCCTCTACCACTAGCAACTGGTAAAGCATCTTTGTCTAATTCTTCTGAATCTCCTAAAGCTAATTCTGGGTAAACTAATTCCCACTTCGGATCTTCGTGAATTGGTTCAAATGCAGAGAAAATAAAGATCAATGCCTCAGTACTCAAACCCAATACAAGCATCAACGACGCCCCTGGGTAGTGCTGAATTTTAAATAACGCTCCCACGATTACAACTGCTGCACCAAAACCGTACAACTTAGCCATAAACTTTTTCCAACTTTTACTTCCTGGTTTCATAATTCTTCTAGTTTTTTTTGGTTTTTAATTAATTAATTTTAGATTGTTTTTGTTTATTCTTAGCGAAGGTTTATGTCGCTACGAATTTCTTCGCCTCCCTCTTTCGAGAAGTCACTTCCTCCTCTTCCTAAGTGTGTTGCCACGTTTCGGAATCCTAAGAACGACTTAGCAGTATCTTGGTACTCGTAACTACGAGTTGCAGTTCTAATATAATATCCTATATCTTTCCATGAACCACCACGTGTAACTTTACGTTTCATTGAAGGTGGATCCCAGTCCATTGCATCATATCTGTATTCTGTATTCAGGTCATGTGAGAATTCGTACATTGATTCATCGTACGCAGATTCACACCATTCTGAAACGTTTCCAGCCATACAGTACAATCCAAATCCGTTAGGGTTATACGAATAAACTTTTACTGTGTGGAAACCACCATCTTCGAAGTAGCGACCTCTCATTGGTTTAAAGTTTCCTAAGAAACATCCTGATTCGTTACGAACATATGGTCCACCCCAAGGGTATTGAGACATATTCAAGTCACCTCTTGCAGCTCTTTCCCACTCAGTTTCTGTTGGTAAACGGAAATCATTTACAAACAATTCACCCATCTCTGCCAACCAGCTGTTCAACAATTGCGTTCTCCAAACTGAGAAAGCTTTTGCTTGTTGCCAAGTTACACCTACAACTGGGTAATTATCATAAGCAGGATGCCAGAAATACATATTTGTCATTGGATCGTGGAACGAGTAAGTGAAATCACGAACCCAACATAATGTATCTGGATAAACATTTATTATTTCATCAATGATAAAACGTTGACGGTTTTCGTGTCCACGAATAGCATTGTTTTGTCCTTTTTTATTGAACCCACCCATATCCAAATCTTGACCTTGAGGTTCTTGTGTAAACGGATGTGGCCCTGTGTTCAACGTACGGTGATTATCTGCTTGTTTAGTGCCTTGGAAATCATAACCATCTTGCACGATATCAATTCGTCCTCTTCTAGCAGCTTCTACTAAATCAATCCAATAATAACGGAACATTAATTTTCTTGTATCGATTTCACGACGTTTATAGAAACGTTGTGGTTGTGGATAATACATATCCGCTAAAATCGGCACGAGCATAGGGTCTTCATAAGAGAACTTTCTATCCCAATTCAAGCTAAAAATACTACTATTGATATCTCTATCTGAAGGTTCAAAATCAACATATTCCAATGCACCTTCATCAAAATACAATTCAGAATAGTTGATGAATTTTGACGCATCTTCATCTTCCATCAAATCTGATAAGTAAATTTTTTCTCTAGCAATAGAGTCACGCACCCAATCTACGAATTGGCGATACTCATTATTGGAGATTTCCGTTTGGTCCATATAAAATGCTTGGACAGACGCAGTTTTAGCACGCGTTTGGTGTAAAAACGGTACATCTTGATCGTCTTCACCCATTTGATAGGAACCAGCTTTAATGTAAACCATCCCAAGTGGAATTTGTGGATGATAAACCGGTCTTCCAAGTGTTCCAGTTAAGTGCCCAGTTCTTGTCTGACAAGAAGCGAAAATTGCACCAACAAAACCAATTAACAAAAGTTTTTTCATTCTACCTCGTTTTAATTTGCCGAATCAAAAATTACGTACTACAGGATCAATTCTTTTTTGATGTAACGGCATTGCCTGAAAAAGGTTACAAATATATTTTATTTTTTTTTATTACAACCATCTTGGGTGACGAGAAGTTTGGATCGGCACCGGCGGTAATTTATAACAGTATCTCAATGCGATTTCATGTGAACCTCTTGAAACACTAGCTAATTTATTTGTTGTAATATCATAAGAATAACTGATTACCAAGCCATTGATTGGCATATAACCTACCATCAAACCAACTGCATCAATTGTTCTATAGGTAATACCACCATACAACATATCTCTCCAAATATAACGTGCGTTGATATCTGCAGAAAATTTTGTAAATTCAGTACGAATTAATGTTTGCAAATCAATTTTATCATTTTTTCCGATGTTATTAAACGTCTTACCCCCCATGATGTAATAGTGACGTTTTGTTTGATAAGCGTGATCAACGTTATTAATTTTCTTTTTCAATAACGACTCGCTTAAGTGTGTAGATGAAATACCTGCATACCAATCAGCATTTCCTTTGAAGTATAAACCGAAGTTTAAATCCAAGTTTGTTGAATTAAATCCAACAGGCAAGGAAATATCATTTTGTGTTGTTGGAGGAACCCATGTTGGATTTTGACCAAAATTAATCATACCAATACCAACACCAATTCCTAAAGTACCAGCACTTCCGATATCCAAAGGATAAGAATAGTTTAACAACAAGTTGTTTTGTCTGTTAAAACCAATTGCATCGTGATAAAAAGACAAACCTAGTCCTCCAGGAAACCATCTTCTCATGTTGGCTTCTAAATTGAAAACAACAGAGTTTGGCGCTCCATTTACTTTATCCCATTGATTTCTGTACATCAACGTTGCGCACAAATCTCTATCGAAACCTGTAGCACCAGGATTTACACTCATCTTATCATAAATAAAATGGGTAATTAACTTATCCTGTTGAGCCATTACTCCACCTGAAAAAGTGAATAAAAAAGCTGAGATAACTAGTAATCTTTTTTTCATATAAGTATTATTTTTAGGCAATATCATTCAATATTTATCCAAAATTAGTAAACAAGTTGGCGACTAAAGTAATGATATTTTTTTATTTATTCAGATTTTTTTAACAAAATCGTAAAAAAAATATTTTTTCATTTTTTTAGAATGCCAAATAGTGTTTAATTAATTCATTAAATTTTTAGATTCTTTTAGCAAAATCTCTTTATTTATTGAAACAACACCTGTTTGTTCACAAACCAAGCCTCCTGCTATATTTGCAATTGCAGCTACAACTTGAATAGGCGCCCCAGCAGCCAGACACAATGAGGCCACTGAAATGACTGTATCTCCTGCTCCACTTACATCTGCAATATTTCTTAAATGTGCTGCAATTTGAAATTGTTCAGCATGATCTTTAATAAAAACGCCAAATTCTGATAGTGTAACAAAGGAAATGGCATTGTTTATCTTGCTTTCTAAAATTGCTATTGCATCATTAATTGCTGTGGGATTGTCTTTAAATGAGAAATCAAAACCGGTTCCTTCAATTAATTCTTTTAAATTGGGTTTAAACAAGGTGACATTTTTGTATTCAAAGAAATTGTCTTTTTTCGGGTCTACCGTTGTTATCACTCCTTTATTATTAGCAATTGCAATTAACTCATGAATAACACGAGGAGTTAAAACACCTTTGTTGTAATCTTCAAAAATAACGACATCTACTCCATTTTCTATAATGGATTTAACTTTATCAATTAATTCGGTTTCTTCATTTTGATTAATCGGCGACGTTTGTTCTGCATCAATGCGTAAAAGATGTTGGTTGTTTCCTAAAACACGTGTTTTAACGGTTGTCATGCGTGCCGAACTTTTGATAATACCCGCATTAGAAATACCTGCATTATCCAATAATTGCATTAACAAATCGCCATCTTTGTCGGCACCAACGCATGAACACATAATGGGTTGTGCACCTAAAGCTACTAAGTTTAATGCAACGTTGGCTGCTCCACCTAAACGCTCCTCGTGTTTGGTTAAATTTACGACTGGCACGGGTGCTTCTGGACTAACACGTGTAACTTTTCCCAGCAAATAGGCGTCAATCATTACATCGCCAACAACTGCTACTTT
>JAKQEZ010000763.1 GCA_029558435.1 Bacteroidota bacterium | reverse complement strand
AATCATGGTTCCAATTTATCCCAATATTTCAGAAAATGATTACAACTATATTTTTAACAATGCTGGTATAAAGTTGAGTTTTGTTGGTACAGAAGATTTATATCAAAAAATTTCACGTATTAAATCAAATGTTCCATCGTTAGAAAATACCTATACATTTGATGTGGTTAATGGTGCTCCTAATTGGAAAGAGGTAGCTCAATTAGCTGATTCTATTGATGAAGCAGAGATTGTAAAAAGAAGTGATGCGATTAAAAACGATGATATAGTCACTATTATTTATACTTCTGGAACTACAGGAAATCCAAAAGGAGTAATGTTAACACACAATAATATATTATCAAACGCATTGGCGTGTGAATCGCGTATTCCTGCCGATCGTTATTCTCGTGTTTTAACATTTTTACCTGTATGTCACGTGTATGAGCGCATGTTGCACTACTTATATATACGTATGAGTGCATCGGTGTACTTTGCAGAATCGTTGGATACAATTGGAGAAAATATTAAAGAAGTGAAACCAGATGTATTTACAGCTGTACCACGTTTGTTAGAAAAAGTATTTGATAAAATTATAGCCAAAGGAGAAGAATTAACAGGTATTAAACGCAAGTTGTTTTTCTGGGCAGTTGAATTGGGTGAAGAATATGATGTGATTGGAAAATCGGCATGGTACCATTTTAAATTAAGCATTGCTCGAAAATTAATTTTCTCAAAATGGCAAGAAGCTTTGGGTGGACAAGTAAAAGCAATTGCATCAGGAAGTGCTGCCTTGCAACCTCGTTTGGAACGTATATTTTTAGCTGCTGGAGTGAATGTATTGGAAGGCTACGGTTTAACAGAAACCTCTCCTGTAATTTCGGTTAACTGTTTGAAAAAAGGTATTCGTATTGGAACCGTTGGTCCGTTGATTGATGGTGTTCAAGTGAAAATTGCTGAAGATGGTGAAATATTAGTAAAAGGCCCTAACGTGATGAAAGGCTATTACAACAATCCTGAAGCTACTGCCGAGGCAATTGATGCAGAAGGTTGGTTCCATACAGGCGATATCGGTGAATTTGTGGAAGGAAAATTCTTGAAAATTACCGATCGTAAAAAAGAAATTTTTAAAACATCGGGCGGTAAATACATTATTCCGCAGTTTATGGAAAATACGTTCAAAGAATCGCGTTTTATAGAGCAAATGATGGTTATTGGTGAGGGACAAAAATTCCCAGCTGCTTTGATTGTTCCAAGTTTTGCTTTTATTAAAGATTGGGCTGAAAGAAAAGGAATGGATTTACGAAATGCTTCCAATCAGCAAATTATTGAAAATAAAGAAGTGATTGCACGTATTGATAGAGAAGTAAAAGAATACAACAAACGTTTTGGAAATTGGGAGCAAATTAAGAAGTTTGAATTGTTGCCAACAGAATTTACAATTGAAGGTGGAGAGTTAACACCAACATTGAAATTTAAACGTAAAAAAATTCTTGAGAAATATCAGACTGAATTCAACCGAATTTATAACGATTAATATAGATTGAATATTATTTAAAGAAGGAAGCGTATTTTTAGCTTCCTTTTTTTTGTTGATTCAAAGGTGATTGCAAATTATTTTCCAATGTTTTCAACAATAAATGAAACATTTGTTGATAACCTACGTATTGATTGTTAACAAACAACAATAATTATGAGAAAAACAATTTTAATTGCCAGTCTTTTGCTTGCGTTTTACTCACAAGCAAACAATCATAAAGTAATTTCAAAACAAGAGTATGTAGATATGTGGAGCAGAACTGCTATGGAAAACATGCTCAATTACAAAATACCAGCAAGTATTACATTAGCTCAAGGCGTTTTAGAGTCGGGGAGTGGTAACTCTGATTTAGCACGTGAAGCTAACAATCATTTTGGTATAAAGTGCCATAATAGTTGGACTGGTCCTAGAATGTATAAAGACGACGATCAAAAAAACGATTGTTTTAGAAAATATGCATCGGCCGATTTGTCGTATAAAGATCACAGTGAGTTTTTGACCAATTCAAAGCGATATGCTAATTTATTTACTTTAGAAATAACAGATTATAAATCGTGGGCAAAAGGATTAAAAGAAGCGGGCTATGCAACCAATCCTAAATATCCAACCTTGCTTATCGATTTAATTGAATCGTTGGAGTTGTACAAATACGATGAATTGGCGATGAACACGCCTAATAAAAATGTGTTGGTAAAGCAAAACCATAAAAACAACGAAAAAACAAGTGCTCCTAAAGTTACCCATGAATCAAAAAAGAAAGTTCCTGTATCAAAAGTTGAAAAACAAGAAGTGGAGGTAGTTTTTGGAGCAACAAGAGAAACATTTTTACACGATAATAAGGTAAAATATGTGATTGCTAAAAAAGGAGATACTTATTTTAAAATTGCACAGGAGTTTGAAATGACTTTAGGTCAAATTGAAAATTACAACGATGTAAAAAATGGTAATACAACTATTAAAGAAGGAGATATTATCAACATACATCCAAAACATGCAAAGGGAAAAGAAGCTTATAAAACATACACAGAAGATTTAACGCTTTTGCAAATTGCACAAAAAGAAGGAATAAAAGTTAAAAGTTTAATGAAAATTAATCAATTAACATCACCAAAAGATATTGTCAAAAAGGGACAAAAAGTAGCTCTCAGATAGCTATTTAGTTATAAGTAGAACTGAGTTTTTTTAGTTTGTTGTTGTTTGTAAAAAGGGAGGTTTATTTAGTTAAATCTTCCTTTTTCTTTTTGAGATAAAAAAATCTTAAATAATTATGTTTAATCTATTGTAAAGTTAAATATTCTGATTAAATTAGGGCTCGAAAATTAGTATCAACAATTTAGAACAAACACAATGAGTGAAATTGCCAAAATTGAGTTAGAAGGAAAAAGTTACGAACTTCCTGTAATTGAAGGAACTGAGCAAGAAAAAGCAGTTGACATTACGAAGTTAAGAGGAGTATCAGGGTTTGTTACTCTTGATTCTGGATATAAAAATACGGGTAGTACAACAAGTGCTATCACTTTTTTAGATGGAGAGAATGGAATTCTTCGTTATAGAGGTTATCCAATTGAACAATTAGCAGAAAAAGCTTCTTTTTTAGAAGTTGCTTATTTGTTGATTTATGGTGAATTGCCTACAAGCGATGAATTAAAATCGTTCACAAAAAGTATTACAGAGCATACGTTGGTTCATGAAGATATGAAGCATTTCTTTGAAGCATATCCTTCTAAAGCACACCCAATGGGGATTTTGGCATCTATGATTTGTTCTCTTTCATCGTTCTATCCTGAATCGTTGGATCCAAACAGAGATGAACAATCAAAAAATTTGACTATTCACCGTTTATTGGCAAAATTGCCTACATTGGCTGCTTGGGCTTATAAAAACTCAATGCGTCATCCGTTCAACTATCCTCATAACGATCATGACTATGTGAAGAATTTCTTGCAAATGATGTTTGAAATGCCTTCTTTGACTTATGAAGCAAATCCTGTGGTTGTGTCTGCATTGAATAAATTGTTGATTTTACATGCCGACCACGAACAAAACTGTTCTGCTTCAACAGTAAGAATGGTTGGTTCTTCACACGCCAACTTATATGCTTCTATTTCTGCTGGTATTTTGGCATTGTGGGGTCCGCTTCATGGTGGTGCTAACCAAGCAGTAATTGAAATGTTGGAAAAAATCCACAAAGATGGTGGCGACGTTGATAAATGGGTAGCTAAAGCAAAAGATAAAGACGATCCTTTCCGTTTGATGGGATTCGGACACCGTGTTTATAAAAACTTTGACCCTCGTGCGGTTATCATCAAAAAAGCATGTGACGATGTGTTGCAAGCATTGAATATTCAAGATCCATTGTTGGAAATTGCTAAGAAATTAGAAAAATATGCATTGGAAGATGAGTATTTCAAAGCGCGTAACTTGTATCCTAACGTAGATTTCTACTCTGGAATTATTTATAAAGCAATTGGAATTCCAACTGAAATGTTTACAGTAATGTTTGCATTGGGTCGTTTACCAGGATGGATTGCTCAGTGGAAAGAAATGATGGAAAATGGTGAGCCTATTGGACGACCAAGACAAATCTACACTGGTTATACAAAAAGAGATTACGTATCTATCGAAAATAGAAAGTAATAAAAATAACTTCGAAAAAGGCCATTCACACGAATGGCTTTTTTTGTTGACTATATGTCTAGTCCTGAAATAGCGATACACAATTTTTTATCGTTATGGAAAAAGGAGAAAAAAACGTTTATTTAAAACGTAGTCAAAAGGATTATTCAATGTCCTTTAAGTTAGCAGTTGTTAAAGAAGTAGAATCAGGATTTA
>JAKQEZ010000027.1 GCA_029558435.1 Bacteroidota bacterium | reverse complement strand
CGTTTGATTGTTAACTTTGCAATTATTTCAGCCATAAAATTTAACTGCGCCCAGCATTGTATAAACGCAAGCAGGGCGGAAAGTCTTGCGGTTATTTCAGGGTTAATGCTGCCCTGCCAGCGTTTATACTTTACCGTTATAGGTTAGTTTGTCTACGACAATCTGAACACTTCCAATCTGGCTCAAACTCATCCCTACCCATTAAGCAATCAGGGCAAACCGAACCTATAACAGGCGGTTGGCGCAATGCTAACTTACGGTATTTAGATAACGCTTGACAGAAAGCCCAATGTTCCCTTTGTAGGTCTTTATCCTCTAAACAAACCTCTATCTTGTTTTCAAGCCATTTGATATATTCTTCCATTTCAATTTAATTTATCGTTAATAATTCGCACTGCACCAACCGCCAGAACGTTACCTGCCATTTAGGACAGCGTTCAACCCATTGTACAGGCGGACGAATTTTGTTCGTTGTTCTTGCTCGGTTATTAAATGAACGTATTTGTGTGCGACAGCTTTACGACTTTCATCCCACCAAATACGAGCCTTATCAACACCTTTGACAAAAAAGTGTGTAGGATGTTTTCGCCATTGAATTAATTCGCCTTTTTCTACAAGTTTTAAAATTTCTTTCGGTATAAAGTTTTCATTTTGATAATTGACCCCATTTATGCGACCTTCTTCAAACTCGATGGCGGATTTTGTTTTTTCAATGCTTTCTTTCAAAGTACGAATTGCATTGTTTTGTTTTTCCCATTTATTCAAAGTGGCTTGACCGTTACGTTTATCATTTAACGGCTGACCATTTGCCTGCTTGACGGTTGCAAAATGTTCATCAAATCTGCGTTGTAATTCTTGCTCTTTTTTGGCAAGTGACTGTTTTAAAATTTCAAGTTTTTTGCTCATAATTGACAAATAAACGGCAGGTAACATCGGTTTTGCAATAGTGGGGCTGACGTGCAAAATTCAACATTAGTGCCTTGATTAAACAATAGTAATAAATTCAACTTTTCGGCTTTGATTTCCCCACCATCGCAAAGCCGAGAACCGTTATAAGCAATTGCTAAGAACCTGCTTCCAATTAAGTTTTTCGCCACAATAAGGGCAGTAAACAAATCTGCTCAAATACCCTTTTCTACCATCTACAATTTGACTTTTCGTTTGTGGTTCACCATTCAATAATCCATACTTTTTGAAAGCTGGTTGAATGTTTACAATCCTTTCTACTTCATATTCAATAGTAGATTTGTTTACTTTTTCTCCACTTAAAAATCCTACTAAACAATCACAACTGCTTATAACAGCAGCCTTGCGTAATGCGGGGTTTAGTG
>JAKQEZ010000671.1 GCA_029558435.1 Bacteroidota bacterium | reverse complement strand
GTGGATACGGTTGTGATGGACAAAACAGGAACGCTTACCGAAGGTGTTTTTTCGGTGCAAGAGGTGGTTTTTAAAGACAGCTTTAACCAAGACGAGATTTTAAAATTGGTGAATGCGGTGGAACAGTTGAGCAGTCACCCCATTGCAACAGCCATTCACGAATATGTGGGGGCTGTTGATAATTCCATTGTGTTGGAAAACACCGAAGAAATTGCTGGTCACGGCATTAAAACAACGGTGAATGGGAAAGAATTGTTGGTTGGTAATTTTAAATTGCTCCACAAAATGCAAGTTGACGTTGATTTTGATGCTAGCAACTTGGTATTTACCACCATTGCTGTTGCTTACGATAGAAAATACGTGGGTTACATCACCATTGCCGATCAAATTAAAAAAGATGCATTGGCAACGGTGCAAGCTTTACAATCAATGAAAGTTAGCGCTGTTATGTTGAGTGGAGATAAAACTGCCGTTGTACAAAAAGTAGCGTCATCTATTCAAATTGCTCATGCCTTTGGCGATTTACTTCCAGCCGATAAAGTGGAAAAAGTTAAAAACCTTATTCAGCAAGGAAAAAAAGTAGCATTTGTTGGTGACGGACTCAACGATGCGCCAGTTATTGCATTGAGCGATGTTGGCATTGCCATGGGTGGATTGGGAAGCGATGTTTCTATTGAAGCAGCCGATGTAATTATTCAAGACGATCAGCCTTCCAAAATACCCGTTGCCATTCAAATAGGTAAAGCAACAAAACGCATCGTTTGGCAAAACATTGCCTTTGCATTTGGTGTAAAACTCATCGTTTTGCTGTTGGGTGCTGGCGGAATTGCTACTATGTGGGAAGCGGTTTTTGCAGATGTTGGTGTTGCCCTGCTTGCCATTTTAAATGCTGTTCGTATTCAGCGAATGACGTTTTAGAAAACAAGATTATCAACATTATTACATAAAAAAGCAACCGCTCAAGATGAAAAGTGGTTGCTTTTGTTTTATTGTTATTTGTTGATAGTGTGCTATTGAAGAGTAACTTTTAGCGTTTTTTGGTTGTTTTCTGATTGAACATTAATAAAATACACCCTTGCAGGATGGTTGGATAAATCAAAATTCACAAAATTTGTTTCTGCTACAGTTGATGAAAGTTGCGTTCCAAGTGCTGAATAGGCTGTAACAATTGCTCCTTTTTGAACATTGAAAACAGATATTTGTCCGTTGGTTGGATTGGGAGAAACCACTACTTCATCTTTGTTGACGCAATTGGCAGAAATGGTGCGTAAAATTTCTTGTGTTCCATCAAAATCTACCTGTGTTAAACGGTAATAGGTTGTTGAGTTAGATTGTTGACGGTGGTTAAAGCTGTATTTTTGTTCGATGGTTGTTGAACCATTTCCATCTATCCTACCCACTTCTGTCCAAGTTGTCCCATCTTCTGAATAATCAACTAAAAAATAATCGTTGTTTTTTTCTGATGCTGTTTCCCAATCAAGTACAAATTGGTTTCCCTCGCATGTGGCAGAAAAGTCTTTTAAAGTTACAGCCAACGGATATGCTCCACAAAATGTATTGGAAACTCCTGTAAAAATTGCAAGGTTAAATTGTCTATTGGAAGAGACACCTGTGGCAATTGCCCAAGTACCTCCGGCACCTACTTTTCCTGGAAATACACCGCTTCCCGCATCATTTGTCCTATCAAACCAAGGTTTAGCGCTATCCCAATGACCTCCTTGGTTTTCAAACAATACTTCTAAGTTAGAGGTACCATTGTAAACAAACGGTGTTGAAAATGTAATGGTAATTGTAGTACCATTTGTACCTGGGTAAACAACACTTCCGTTATATACTTGTGTAAATCCCCCAGTACCAGGATAGCCTGGACTTGATGCATAATTGGTTACAGCAGTATGTCTAAGATAAACATAAATATTATTATAAGTTCCACCTGCACCAAAAGTGTTGTCCAACCTATAAGAAATTGAATTAATTGTTTGTGCACCACCTATTTGGCTGGGCATATACAATCCTGCAGACCAGCTATAACTAGAACCCGACCATCTATCTTGTGTCTCAAAAGGAAACTCAGGGGTGTTGTATGGGCAATTTACAACTTGGCTAAACAACTGTTTAGAAAAAGCGAAAGAGAAATTAGCACAAAAAGCTATGTAGTAGTATTTTTTCATCGTGTGTTGATTAAAGTGAAAAGTATTAACACAGCGAATTTATTAAAATATTTTCTTTGAGCTATTGTGTTTTAAAAATCTAACACAATAATTTATAACAATATGAAAATCAAACAACTAAAACGGTTAATCGCAAATTCTTCCCTTGCTTTTTCCGTGCTCTAAGTGTTCTAACGCTTCGGATTCTTGTTGCAATTCAACACTAACAGGTTTGTTTCTGAGTTGCTCAAGATTGGGTTGTCCAGCATCTACCCATGCGGTGTACCAAATAGAACCCGTTGCAATGATGGCAGCCTTCATTCTTCGCTCCACCATTCCATTCATTCGCTGGTGATAGGCTTGTGAAAATTCATACGAATAAACCTTTGTTGTAATATTGCCCCGTTGCTCGTAGCTATATTTTTTGTCCTCACCAAATTCTTGTGTT
The DNA here is from genome assembly GCA_029558435.1 of Bacteroidota bacterium. The sequence continues at coordinate 10,320 of JAKQEZ010000671.1, read as the reverse complement.
AACTCTTTTTCAATTCTAAAAACAGAATCAACTGAACGGTGCGAAGCAAGCACAACATCCCATGCAAAATCAAGAGGGTTTTTAATGTATTTTACTTTTCCAACAAAGTAATCGTAATCGTCTGCATTGATTTCCACCAAACGACTTTCCCACAAACCATGAATTCCTTTTTGATTGGTCATTTGCCCGTTGTAATTCTCGGTTGTATGCAAAGGCACGTGTGCATCACTCATGTAATGACCTAAATCTGCACTTATTCTCAAAATATTATCCACATTTCCTTCCTCAAACGCTTTTTGCAAGCTGTATTTGTATCGAACAATAACCCAAGGCACAATACCATAAGCCTGCAAGGTATCTTCGGTATATTTTGCTACAGCATCATCCCATCGTCGGGGCATTGCTTTGGAAGGATCGTCGCCCGGTTGGTAATAATGGTCTAAATCAATGAAATGACGTTGTGCCTCCCCTTCTACGGCATACCTACGGCGGTCTGGGTTGGGCGCGTTTTCGGTTACGTATTCAATATGATCTTTGTAAAACCCAAACATGGGTGGTGGCAAAGTGAAAACCGCCATACGATTGATGCGTTTATGCCCATAAAACCCCCATCTTTTTGCACGCAAAGTTGGTTCCTCCACTAAGGAAAGAGAGAGTAGAAGTAGCGGCAATACAACTACTAAAAACTTTTTATAGTTGAACCAATTTACCATCTTTGAGTATCGGAATCACGTTTGTTTGATTGGGTGTTAAACAATATTTTACATCTTCATTCAAGTTGAGGTTTTTAAGCCTTCTTCTGTGAGAACTAGATTTTAAATAACCAAAATAATTGTTTTTTGCCGAAATGTATAAATATTTAGCTGCCACCGAAGAGTCTTCATCCGAAGTGAAGTTTCCTGTTGCCAACAAATATTCTGAAATTGCCCCGGCACAAATGGTATCTTCTAAATTGAATTTATCTTGCCAACCCGAGCACAAACAAAGAATGTTTTTATCCTGTGTTGCTAAAAACTGACACAAAGCATCTAAATTTAAAAAAGAACCAACCAATACCATCTCGGCATCTTTGGCAATGTTTAAGGCTTTAGTTCCATTGGTGGTTGAAAGCACAACTTCTTGTCCTTTAAAATCTTCACGCATGTAGGAATAAGGCGAGTTACCAAAGTCAAAACCTTCCACAATTTGCCCGTTGCGTTCTGCACCAACCAAATAACTTTTTTCTTTGTATGCTAAGGCTTCTTCTATGGTTGGAACGGGAATGATGGACTTTACACCGTTGTCAAAAGCAGCGCAAATTGCCGATGTAGCACGCAAAACGTCAATTACAACAACAATTTCATAACCTGGTTGAAAATAATCGTATTCTCCTGGTGTAAAACAAACTTCTACATGTTTGCGGTTGTCACTCATAGTGTGTTTTTTCTTTGTTTTTAATCAATTTATTGAACGAAAGTACAATTTTTGCGAAAAAAGAGAGGTATTTTTTAAAATATTCTACCTGTTTTCTACTCGCAACTGTCTATTCTCTATCTTTTAAAAAAGGTAATTTTTCTCGATTATCTAAAAGTTCTTTTTTAGATAATTCACATGTCAACACTTGTTCTTGGTGTGCACTGTAACACAATTGTTGACCCAGTAAATCATACACAACACTATCGCCCGAATAGGTTAAACCGTTGGCATCTGTACCAACACGGTTAACACCTGCAACAAAACATTGATTTTCAATAGCTCTTGCTGGCAACAAGGTGTTCCAATGCACATTTCTTCGCTTGGGCCAATTGGCAACATAAAGCAAAAGGTCGTATTCTGGCTGCCCATCTGTGATTTTGTTCAATGCTATTTCTGGAAAACGCAAGTCGTAGCAAATTTGCAAACGAATGTTCCATCCTTTATAGTTGACAATTACGGGTGTATTTCCTGCTGTATAAATTTTATCTTCTCCTGCCAATCCAAAGGTTTTGCGTTTATCGTAATGTGCCACCACTTCGCCTTGGGCAACAAAAACACCACGGTTGTAAAAATGTCCGTTTTCTTTGATAATCAATGAAGTGTAAATGGCGGTGTTTTTAGCTAAGGAGACTTGTTTTAACCATTCTATAGCCGTTGAACTTTCCATTTCTTCGGCCAAATTGGCTGCATTCATTGAAAAACCAGTCGAAAACATTTCGGGCAACACCACTAAATCGGCGGAGGGAATGCTTCCCAATAAACGATTGTAATTCTGATAATTAGCCGCTTTATCTTCCCAAATTTGATTGGCTTGCACCAAACTAATGATCAATTTTTCCATGGTAGATTATATTTTATTCAACATTTCTGCCGCTTGAATCAACGTTTCTTCTGTTTTTGCATAACACAAACGGATGTGTTTTAAATCGCGACCATCACTGTTGAATACCGAAACGGGAATAGTGGCAATTTTGTGCTCCATCAAAATACGTTTGGTAAATGCCACATCGTCTTCTTGACTAATGTTGGCGTAGCTTGCCAATTGAAAATACGTTCCTTCGGAAGGCAATAATTCAAATCGGCTATTTTTTATCAAAGATTGAAAGAAATCGCGTTTTTGTTGGTAAAATGCACCCAATTGCGTCACGTCAACTTCTTTTAAATAGGCCGCTAATGTTGCTTGTGCGGTACTGTTGACACAAAATACTAGAAATTGATGTACTTTTTTGATTTCGTCCATCAACGGTTGTGGTGCCACGATGTAGCCAATTTTCCAACCAGTAATGTGAAAGGTTTTTCCAAACGAACTAACCGACAAAGCTCGTTGGTGCAATTGAGGGCGTTCATTGATTGATAGGTGTTTTTTTTCAAAAGTTATGTATTCATACACTTCGTCAGAAAGCACGAGTAAGCGCGGGTGTTTTTCAATCAATGCTTCTAAAATTTCATAATCTTTTTCGCTCCAAACACGCCCAGATGGATTGTGCGGATTGTTGATGACTAAAAATTTGGTTGCTGGAGTTATTGCCTGTTCAATTTTATTCCAATCTGGCAAATAGTCGTTGTCCAACGCCACATGAATTGGTTTTCCGCCTGCCATTAAAATTGCTGGTTCATACGAATCGTAGCAAGGATCTAAAACAATTACTTCTTCGCCTTTTTCTACTAAGGCCTGGAAAATGGTATAAATAGCTTGCGTGGCACCAGCTGTAACCAATAATTGCGCAGCAGCATCAACCATTCTGCCATAGGATTTGAATATCAACCGTTGAATTTCTTCTAACAATTGTGGGTGACCAGCCATGGGGCAATATTGATTGCTTTGTGCTTCTTTAACAATGCGACTATGAATTTCGGTCAGTTGTGAATCTATTGGAAAATTAGGAAATCCTTGCGATAAATTGATGGCTTGGTGCTCGGTTGCCATTTTAGACATAACACTAAAAATGCTGGTTCCAACGTGGGGTAATTTTGACATGCGTTCTAATTATGTTGAACGAATATAATAAAATTAACGCAATTCAATGTAGGCGATTAACCTTTGGTTTTTTCCAACCATTGCAAAACAGTGGTGTAAACTTCTTGTTTATTAGCTTCGTTGAGAATTTCATGGCGTTTTTTAGGATACAATTGCATTGTAACATTATCAAATCCATCGGTTTTTAAATTGGCTACCGTTTGACGTACACCTTTGCCAAAATTACCAATTGGATCGTCTTCTCCACTAATAAACAACAAGGGAAGATTTTTGCGAATAGCGCTTGCCCAACTTCTTTTTGTGGCATCTCTGTTTAAGGCAATCAACGTGTCAAATCCATTGTTGGTAAAAGGAATGCCGCACAATTCATCTGCTAAAAATGCTTTGCGATTTTCTGTGTCAACGCTGAGCCAATTGGTGTTGTTTTGATTACCTTCTGCTTTAAAACGAGCGTTGTTCATGTTGCCAAATACTTTTTCAATAAAGGTGCTTTTGCTTTTTGGCGCAACAAAATTAAGCGTAGCAGTTAGAGCTTTTGCTAGTTGAATGCCCGGAATTTTTCCGCCTGTACCACAAATAATGGCTCCCTCAAATTGATCATGTGCGATTTGCAATAAACAGCGCGTGATGAAGGAACCCATGGAATGACCAAAAATAAAGTGCGGAACAGTAGGAAACTGCTTTCCTAAAAAATTAGCTATGTTTTGAGCATCTGCCACCACTTGCTTGCGACCATTTTTACCAAAGTAGCCAAAATCAGCTGAACCTTGTGCTGTTTTTCCATGTCCCAAATGGTCGTAGGCCAGGACTGCAATTCCATTGTGTGCTAAAAAACGTGCAAAATCGGTATAACGTCCACAATGTTCTTGCATGCCGTGAACAATTAACAACGTTGCTTTAATGCTGTTTTTATCCGAAGGAACAAATTGCGAATAAAACAAACGGTGTTGCTCATTACTGTCGCAGTTGTTACTCAAAAAATAATCAGAATGTTCTTCAATCATAATGGATACTTGACAATTAAGTTATCAATTACAGTAAATAAATGCCCGTTGTAATAACGCACCATTTTACTTCCCTCCAACGGTTGTTCTTTAAACAATGCTCCGTTTGATTTGTATAAATGCACTTTGTTTTCCAATCCGTCCACAACTGCAATAAACGTTGCGCCATTTGTTGTGTTAAAAATTTGCACATCGGCTACATCCGAAAAGGATAATGGAATAGCACCCCATTGCACTCCGTTTGAGTTAAACAGTTTAATGGTTTGCCCGTCTTTTACGACAATCCCCAACTCAGGTTGCAAAGTTGGCAACAAGGTTCCATTGCTAAATTGTTCAAAATAAGAAACGCCTCCTTTTTGGTTATAGGCCACCAATTGGTTTTTGAGAATACCAAACAATTTAATTTCATTCGGCAATTTCAACAACAATTTTGCTTCATTTGTCGCAAAAACACGATAAGATTTGCGAATATCGGCTTGAATCATTTCAAACTGCACACCATCTGTTACACCAATAAATGGTTTGTTTGCACTTACCCAAACAATAGGAGGGGCGGTGATTTCATTTAGTTTTGTGCGAATAATTGCCAACTCGCGCCCTTGATTGTCAAACTGACCAATTCTTCCACCTGTTAATGGTGCAATGAATACGCCGTTTCCTTTCCAGCGGTACAAAACAGGTTGCTGAATCAACGTTTGATCGTCTAAATTGATAGGAAATCCATTGGGTTGCGCACCATTGATATCAAACACGTAAATCTTTTTATTAGTAGCCACCAACAATTGATTTTTCTGGTTGGCATACAAGTCGATGAGGGTTCCATTGCCCACCAATTCTCCATCAACCGTTTGTTCCCAAATTTTCTTCCCATTGTCAAAGAAAATCACCTTGTTTTCTTTTGTTGTTACAAAAAACGCATTTTCATGAATGAATTGGATATCCGAAGCAACACCGCCTACTACAAAAGAGTTTGAAGAATCGGTGGTTTCTTTTTCGGTTGCGTTGAGTGTAACTTCGCCCCTAACAACAGTTGTTAGCAATACATTTTTATAGACAGAAGTTGCAAATTTTGTGGTTGTATCTACTTTTCGGTAATTGACTTTTTGTGGCAATTGATTATACACATCGCTCAACTTTTGTGGGTTTTGCGAAATTGTTTTTCCCAATTTGTAATCGCCAATAATTGTTTCGCAAATAGCTCTATTGTTTGCTAAAACAACGTAATCATCAAATCGATATACATACAAGCCTTTTGCATTCAACACGTTGGGCAATTGTGCATTTGCAAAATAATCGTTATCGGCCACTTTAGATTCTTTTTTGTAGAAATCATACAGCACTTGAATAGGATCTTGACCGTCAATATAGTCGGTAATAACAGCTTCATTCCCATTGACTTTAACTTTTACCAACCCATATCTCAACCAATTGTTGATAGGGTTTTTCATTATTTCTGGAAATTTATGGCGCAAATAATCGGTTTCGTAAAATTCATAAATTGTACTGGATGTAGGAACCACATTTGCAAACACCACTTGGTCGTTTACCTTTGTTGCATTGATCGTTTTCTTTGCCTGAAATTTGTATTCAACAATTCCACCATTTTTCAAATAAATATCGGTAACTGCATATTGATTTCCTGACAAATTAATAAACGAACCAGCAGCATTTTTATCGTATTGCACCGCACTCCAATCGCTTGCATTGTGTTCATAATCTTCAGTGGCGAGGTAAATAAAATTATTTTGAAAACTTCCTTTCAATCCGAGAATTTCTAATTTTTTTTGATTGATTTTTAACGATGATGCGTTATTGAATAGGGTAGAAACAGACGTTGGAGTTATTTCTTTTTTTGTTTGAATCAACAGTTGATTTCTATTTTGAGAAATAGCAACGGAAGCAATTTTGTCAGTTGCCAAAGTTTGAAGAACAGCACCAACTTTGTTAGAGGCATTTAGTTTAAAATCAGCAATTAAACTTTCAAGTTGATCGGGTTGATGCACAATCAAAACAGCACCATCTTCATCGTTAAAAAGGTATTCAACGGTGTATTGTATATCGTTGTTAACACGGTCATACGTTGCATAACCCAACCACAACAAGCTGATAATTGCAACAATTCCAAGAAAAATTCTACCAAACATAGTTTCAAATTTACAAGGAATTAGAGCCTTAAAAACAAGAGTGATTTAAAGAAATCAACAGTTAATTGTTAGGTTGAGCCCCTTAAAACAAGCTCAATTGATTGGAGGCAAGCAAGGTAAAACTCATTCGGTGATAGGGAGTGGCGCCATGTTCTTCAATTCCCTTGCGATGTTCTGCAGTTGGATAACCTTTATTTTTTTTCCAGCCATAGTGCGGAAATTCTTCGTGCAATTGATCCATTAAATCATCGCGATATGTTTTAGCCAAAATTGATGCTGCTGCAATGTTCATAAACCGCCCATCGCCTTTCACCATACAAAGATGTGGGATGTCTTTATAGACCTTAAATCGATTGCCATCAATGAGCAATTGTTGAGGTCGTGTTTTTAATTGGTCGACAGCACGATGCATGGCTAAAAAACTAGCGTTGAGAATGTTAATTTCATCAATTTCAACATTATCCACAATTCCTACAGCCCATTCAATGGCTTCTTTTTCAATAATTGGACGAAGTGAATAACGTTGTTTATCGGTTAGTTTTTTAGAATCGTTGAGCAATGCATTTGAAAAATCATCGGGTAAAATGACTGCGGCTGCAACAACGGGTCCAGCCAAACAACCACGACCAGCTTCATCGCAACCAGCTTCAAAAATTCCAAGGGTATGACAAACTTCTAATGACATTTTTTCTTTAAAACGGAACTAAGTTAAAATATTATCGTATATTGGTACAACTTTTGAGTACTATTTAACGTCTAACTTTTAAAATTAGAAAAGATGAAAAATTTATTTTCAGCACTTATTTTTATCCTTTTAGTAGGATTTTCATTTGGTCAAGCAAGTGTTAAAACTGCTAGTGATTTGACGTCAATTAAGGAGAAAGGAGTTGGTTACATTACATTGCCATCCAATTTAACAAAGGAAGATGTAGCCTCTAGAGCAAAATATTATCCCTTGTATTTCACTGTAGATTTTAATGAATCTACAAAAGTTGCAACGATTAAAATGGTAGAAAACGATGAGCGTTCACGTGCTATCATTGTTCGTTTCTTAGCAGGATGTGAAGTTCAAACAATCAATGTTGCTGGCGAAACTATTTCCAGAGATCAATTGTTTGAGAAATATTTGAAATAAGCAGATTAAAAAATACTAAGTTCTAAGTCGGGAGCCCAAACTTCCGACTTTTTTTGTGAGTGTTAATAAACGTTAAGCTCGGCTGTTTCAGCAATAGGAAGCAGTAATTTTGTTAAAAAATAGAAGGTGGGAAAAATTAGGGTAAATGTTATCATTGTTATTGTAGTTGCAGCTATTTTGGCGTTGTTGCTGATACAGGCTTATCAAACAAAACAAATGTTTGATAAAAAATCGCATCAATTTGCCGACCAGGTGCAAACCACATTAGAGCGCATTGCTGTTCGCCATGAAAAAGCGGAAGATGTACGTCATTTTTTTACCATTGCCAACAAAAACTTTAACGGTCATTATAAAGAAATTTTAAAAGAAGAATTTCAAAATTTAATTGCCCCAAAAGAAACAATTTCCATCAAAGACACCATGATTTGGGAAAATGGAAAACAGGAAAACTACCTTTTGGTACAAGGACAAAGTTTTGATTCATTGATAGGATTGAAAGCCGAACAACGTGTGTTGGCAAAGGACGTGCGTCAACTGCGTGATTTTTATCAAGGAAAAACCCCAAAAGATTCTGTTGGAGTTGCCATTCACCTCAATCGAGATGTAGTAAAAAAAATGTTTGAAAAAGCACGATTTGTAAACGACATCATGATGCAATCGTTCAAAGAAAGCTTGTATGAAACTCCTGGAAATGTGTTTGATATCGCTTTTTTAGATTCAGTAATTCGAACAGAGCTTAAAGACGATAAATTGCCTGCCAAATTTGAATTTGTGGTGGTCAACGAGTCGAAAAAACCCATTGTTTGCCACTCTAAAATTGAACAATACAATGCTAAATTAGACACCACCAACGCATTTGCAACTCATTTATTTCCCAGCAATTTGTTTGATGAAAAATTGACTTTGTATGTTGATTTCACACTAAAAAATGGATTTTTATTGAAAGAATTGTGGTTTCCATTGCTCATCAGTATATTGTTGGTTTCGCTTATTTTTTGGGTATTGATTTATTTGTTTCAAACCATTTTAACCCAAAAGAAATTATCTGAAATTAAAAACGATTTTATTTCCAACATGACCCATGAGTTTAGAACACCAATTTCTACAATTTCATTGGCATGTCAAGCAATGAACGATGATGATGTGGTAGGTTTAGTTGATACCAATGTACAACCTTTTATCCGAATGATTGATAATGAAAACCAACGATTAAGTGTGTTGGTGGATAGTATTTTGCAAAGTTCAACGATGGATAAAGGAGAAATTCATTTGAACAAAGAAAAAGTATTGGTCAACGAGGTTATTTACGATGTGGTTCACCGTGCGCAATTGCGTTTACAAAACACCAATGGTAAAATAAATATCAATATTGGCGTGGAATTGATTTATATTGAAGCAGATAAGTTGCATTTTACCAATACAATTTCTAATTTAGTGGACAATGCCATTAAGTATTCAGAAGATGAGCCAAACGTAACGATAACAATGGTTTCAACAGGAAATAGCATTCAAATTTCGGTGGCTGATAAAGGAATTGGAATAAAAAAAGAACACTTAAATAAAATATTTGATAAATTATATCGTATTCCTACAGGAAACGTTCACAATGTGAAAGGTTTTGGATTGGGGTTGAGCTATGTGAAAGGAATTTGCCAGATGCACGGATGGAAAATCAGTGTTGCTAGTAAATACGGGGAGGGCTCAACTTTTACAATTGAAATAAAAAAATAATTATGGAAAAAAAATTAGCTATTTTATTAGCCGAAGACGATGAAAATTTAGGTTTGTTACTTACTACTTATTTAACATCAAAAGGATTTAAAGTAACGCTTAAACGTGATGGTCAGGCTGCTTTGGAAGAATTTAACAGTACTAAATTTGATTTTTGTGTATTTGATGTCATGATGCCAAAAATGGATGGATTTTCACTTGCGAAAGAAATTCGTGAGTTGGACAAAAAAGTTCCAATTTTATTCTTGACAGCCAAAGACATGAAAGAAGATAAATTAAAAGGGTTTGATCTTGGTGCCGATGATTACTTAACCAAACCTTTTTCAATGGAAGAGTTGATTGCGCGCATTAGTGCAATTGCAAGACGTGCTATTGGCGATTCAACCGAACAAAGCGGTGATATTTATATTGGCACAATAAAATACGAACCAGAATTGCGCTTACTGTATACCAAAGAAGAAGTAAAGAAGTTGACCACAAAGGAAAATCAATTGTTGAACTTATTGGTAAAAAACAAAAACGAAATTTTAGACCGTCAGGCTACTTTGCGTGCCGTATGGGGCGATGATAATTATTTTAATGGCCGAAGCATGGATGTGTACATTGCAAAATTGCGCAAGCTGTTAAAAGACGATGAAAACATTGAAATCATGAACGTGCACGGTAAAGGTTTTAAGTTGTTGATTAAAGAATAATAGCATTGTTATAAAACAAAAAAGGACGGGTTATCCGTCACGAATGGTCGGAAGAAATTCCGGCCATTTTTTATGTTTTAAAAAATAGCTTTGGATCACCGCCGCATTGTACAACTATTAAAGCGATTGTTAGGTTTCTGATTTCCATTGCAAATCGTCTTTTAGCTGTTTTGTATCC
>JAKQEZ010000668.1 GCA_029558435.1 Bacteroidota bacterium | reverse complement strand
ATTATTTCCGTATTTTTTTGACTCGGGTATTGTATAAGTTTATATTCTTACGCTTGTTTCCTTTTCCTTCCCAATAAATCAAAGAACTTTTTCTGTATTTATAAGTTAATCTAATAACTCCTAAACAACCTCTCTTTTTTTCGTTTCGCTCGTTTGCGGGGTGCAAAGATAATCACTCTTTTTAACTTAGCAACTATTTTTTGAAAAAAAATTAAAGTTTTTTTTTGTTTGTCAATTTTGCTGGTTAATCTCGTTCGATTATTAGCGGACGGCAAAGATAGAGAGATTATTTATTCCGACAAGTGTTTTTCTGAAAAAAATTACAAAAAAAATTACACCTTATTGATAAATGACTGATTTGTAAGGAGGTTGGAGAAAAATAAATTTTGATGCCTTGACATTCCTATTCGATTTAGTATATTTGTAAAGCATACTTATATAGATATAGTGTTATGAAGAAAATTGTTTTATTATTCAATATTGTGCTGTTTTCCTTGTTTGCTCAAAGTCAAAATGAAGTTTTTATTGGAGATTGGCTAGGGAAAATCAAAACATCGGGCATTGAATTGCGAATTGCTTTCCATATTTCAAAGTTGGACGGTATCTATTTAACGAAGTTGGATAGTCCTGATCAAAATGTTTTTGGTACTCCGGCAAATAAAACAACTGTTCTCAATAACGATTCTATCATCATTGAATTCCCACTTATGGGCGCTATTTATAATGGAAGCATTAAAAACAATATAATTGAAGGTGTTTTTCATCAAAGTGGTTATGATTTACCTTTAATCATGTCGCATTACGAAGGAGAGTTAAAAGCGCCTCAACGTCCGCAAGAACCCAAAGGCCCTTTTCCATACAAAGAAAAGGAAGTTAAAATAAAAACTCCGGATGAAAAAGTAAAACTATATGGCACCTTAACCATCCCCGAAACAAAAGGTCCACACCCTGCTGTTCTTTTAATTTCTGGAAGTGGTCAACAAAACAGAGACGAAGAGTTAATGGGACACAAGCCTTTTTTAGTTTTGGCAGATTATTTAACACGTAATGGGATTGCGGTTTTAAGGTATGACGACCGAGGTGTTGGGGAATCTACTGGCGATTATAAAAATGCTACAACTTTGGATTTTGCAAAAGATGCCGAAGCAGCATTCAACTTTTTAGCAAAACAAAAGCATATTCTAAAGAATAAAATTGGCATTATTGGTCACAGTGAAGGTGGTTTAATTGCCCCTATTATTGCCTCACATAATAATAAGGTGTCATTTATTGTTTTAATGGCGGGACCAAGTGTGCCTGGGAGTATCATTATTCCTGACCAACAAGAGCTCATTTTAAAGGCAAGCGGCGAGCAAGAAAGTGAAGTTGAAAAACAATTTGCGTTGAATAAACAAATTGTCGATTACATTGCAAAAAACACTGCAATAGCCGACATTCAACAGGATTTGGCTAAAAACATAGAAAATTGGATGAAAGAATTGAAAATTTCGGTTCCAAAATCAACATCTGTTAAAACATTTGCTCGTCAGTCGGCCTATTCAATGTCGAACAGTTGGATGAGAGCTTTCATAACATTATCGCCTCAGCACTATATTGACAAAGTTGAATGCCCAATTTTAGCGTTATTTGGAGAAAACGATTTGCAAGTTTCTGTTCGTGCTAATTTAGAGCCCATGCAACAATTGTTGGCACACCATAAAAATAGCAAGGTTCATGTTTTTCCGAAATTAAATCACTTATTTCAAACATCTAAGACAGGTAATCCATCGGAATATCCTTTAATTGAAGAAACACTGAGCCCTGATTTTATGGCATACGTTAAAAACTGGATTCTGCAATTGCCTTAGATAATACGAAGAGAACAATCTCATACTCGTTAAAATTCTATTAAAAAAAAGGAGATAATGGCGCGTTTTAAATTTTAATAATTAAATTTGCAAGAATTTTATTTTAAAAAAATAAGTTCAAATGTCTCTTTCAAACATCACAAACATTCAGGAAGGTTTAACATACGACGACGTATTATTAGTTCCTGCTTATTCTGAGGTATTACCCCGAGAAGTTCAATTAAAAAGTAAATTCACAAGAAATATTGAGGTGAACACGCCTATTGTTTCGGCTGCAATGGACACCGTAACAGAATCTCAGTTGGCTATTGCAATTGCACAGCAAGGAGGAATTGGTGTCATTCACAAAAACATGTCGATTGAAGCACAAGCTTTGGAGGTTAGAAAGGTGAAACGTTCTGAAAGCGGAATGATTTTAGACCCTGTAACTTTAGACGAGAGCAAAACAGTTGGTGATGCTTTATTCTTAATGAAGGAGAATAAAATTGGTGGAATTCCAGTAATTGACAGCAATGGAACATTAAAAGGGATTGTTACCAACCGCGATTTGCGTTTTGAAAAAAACAATGCACGTCCAATTTCAGAGGTAATGACCAGCAAAAACATTGTAACGGCAAAAGAAGAAACAGATTTAAGTGTTGCTGAAATTGTGCTGCAAGAAAATAAAATAGAGAAATTGCCTGTTGTTAATGCTGCCAATAAATTGATTGGTTTAATTACTTATCGCGATATTATTAAGGTAAAAACACATCCTAATTCGTGTAAAGATTCTTTTGGTCGCCTTAGAGTGGCTGCAGCAGTTGGAGTTACACATGACACAATTGAACGAGTTGATGCACTTTATGAAGCGGGTGTTGATGCCATTGTAATTGACACGGCACACGGGCATACAAAAGGTGTGGTGGACAAATTAAAAGAAGTGAAATCTAAATATCCGCAATTAGATGTAATTGTTGGAAACATTGCAACGCCAGAAGCTGCTAAATATTTGGTGGAGGCTGGTGCAGATGCTGTAAAAGTTGGTATTGGCCCTGGTTCTATTTGTACAACTCGTATTATTGCAGGTGTGGGTGTTCCGCAATTATCTGCTGTAAACGAAGTTGCAAAAGCTATCGAAGGTTCTGGAGTTCCTGTGATTGCTGATGGTGGAATTCGCTACACGGGTGATATTGTTAAGGCAATTGCCGCTGGAGCAGACACTGTTATGGTTGGTTCGATGTTGGCTGGTGTTGAAGAATCGCCGGGTGAGACCATTATTTTTGAAGGAAGAAAATACAAATCATACCGCGGAATGGGTTCTTTGGAGGCAATGCAAAAAGGTTCAAAAGACCGTTATTTCCAAGATGCCGAAGATGACATTAAAAAATTGGTGCCAGAAGGAATTTCTGGTCGCGTTCCATACAAAGGCAATTTATTTGAAGTTGTTCACCAAATTATTGGTGGATTAAGAGCTGGAATGGGTTATTGCGGAGCACCTTCGATTGATAAATTAAAAGGTTCTAAATTTGTTCGCATTACAAGTGCGGGTATGCGCGAATCGCATCCACATAACATTACCATTAGTCGCGAGGCACCTAATTACAGCATTCGTTAATCTAAAAAACAGAAAGATATGTTTGGTGCAGGAATGTTAGACAAACTCAACGCAATGAAAAATCTTGCGGATGAAAGCAAAAAAAGACTGGATGCAATAAGTGTTGAAGGTGAAGCTGGCGGTGGATTGGTGAGAATTGAATTGACTGGAAATCGCAATTTAAAATCTGTTTCTATCAACGCCGATCATACGCAAATGACCAAGGAAGATTTGGAAGATTTATTTGCGGTTGCGCTCAACAAAGCATTGGAAAATGCCAATAAAATTAACGAGCAAGAGGTAATGGCTTCGGCTAAAAATATGTTTCCTGGATTATGACAAAATCCGAGTGTAGAACAGCTTTTTTGGCAAAACGAAAATTAATTTCAACAGCCGAAATCAATGCGTTTTCTGCACAAATCATTGAATTATTGACTAACAACTTTGATTTATCGTCTAAAGTTGTTAGTCTTTTTTTACCCATCGAATCAAAAAATGAAATCAACACGTTTTTGTTGTTGGAATTAAAAGAGCAACTCAACGTTCAATTTGCGTTGCCAGTGGCAAATTTTGAAACCAATGCAATGACGCACTATTTATTTGAATCGTTGGAACAACTCCAAAAAAACAGCTACGATATTCCAGAGCCTACATTTGGCAAAGTCATCCCAGAAAATGAAATAGACGTTGTGATTGTGCCCCTACTTTGTGTGGACAAAAACGGATATCGGGTAGGTTATGGCAAAGGGTTTTACGATCGTTTTTTAACTCAATGCAAGGCAACTTGTCAATTCATTGGGCTTTCCTTGTTTGAACCCATTGACGAACTAGATGACGCTTCTGAAAACGATGTTCCACTTCACTTTTGCGTTACACCAACACAGGTGCATTCTTTTTAAAAGATGGGCTATTTAGAATTGCTTACCGAGGAGTTTTACCGTCATGCGAATGCTTCAATTGCGGTGGGACAAAGCAAGTATCTAAAAAATCGTTTTACTTTTTTAGGCATCACCTCGCCCATTCGCAAAGAACTACAAAAACCATTTTTAGCTAAACAAAATTTACCCGATAAAAAAGAAGGTTTTGAAGTGGTACGTTTATTATGGCAACAACCCGAAAGAGAGTTTCATTATTTTGCATTGGAATTATTGTTGGCCTACAAAAAACACTATGAAATTGCCGATATTGATTTTTTTGAGCAATTGATTCTATCTAACTCTTGGTGGGACAGTGTGGATTATCTTTCACCCAAAATTGTAGCTGCCTATTGCCAGAAATTTCCTGCAATGCAAGAGAAAATTGCTCACAAATGGATGAAATCCGAGAATATTTGGTTGAAACGTTCTGCTTTGTTGTTTCAATTAAAATACAAAAACCAACTCAATGCCGAGCTATTGAAAACAATTATTCTTTCCATGCACACTACCAATGAGTTTTTCATAAACAAAGCAATAGGTTGGATTTTGAGAGAATATGCTCGAACCAATCCGCAATGGGTGCTTGATTTTGTGGCAACGCATCCGTTGTCGAATCTTAGTAATCGAGAAGCTTTAAAGCACCTCCATTCCTAACACATCTTCTTAAAATTTTGTAATTTTAAGCTATGGAAGAGATGGATTGGAAAGCAAAATGATTTATGAAATCATTGATGACAACATAAGACAATAGAGTTTTATAACTTAATCGGATATTGTTCAAACTTACAATTCCAAATCCCTAAAACCTTTTAATTTTTAATAGTTTTAGGAATTTCACACATCTTTGTGATATGAAAACGATACTACGAAAAGTTATTTAGACATACTTTCTGTATTGCAATAGATTGTCTATTGAACGCTAAAAAATAAGGGCTACCGCTAACATTTTTGTAAATTTATCATTTATTAAAAAGAAAATATGGCAAAGAGCAAGAAAATAGAAATTGGGGGTAAAGAAATAAGTATTATCTCTCAAAAGCAAGATGATTATATTTCGCTTACAGATATGGCAAAAAGCCAAATGCAAGAAGCTATCATCATAAAATGGCTGACTTTGAAAAGTACCATTGAATACATTGGCGAATGGGAAGCATTGTACAATCCGGATTTTAATTATACCGAATTCGGTACAATTAAAAATTCGGCAGGTAGCAATAATTTCGTTCTTTCCGTGAAAAATTGGATTGAAGCAACTAATGCAATTGGGATTACTGCCAAAGCAGGAAGATATGGAGGAACGTATGCCCACAAAGACATCGCATTTCATTTTGGAATGTGGATTAGTCCCAAGTTTCAGTTGCTTTTAGTAAAGGAATACCAACGACTTAAAGAAGATGAAAACAACAGACTGCAATTAGAATGGAACATACAACGGACTTTGGCAAAAGTCAATTATCAAATCCATACAGACGCAATCAAAGAAAATCTGATACCGCAGGAAATTACAAAGCAACAAGCCAATTTTGTTTATGCCAACGAAGCTGACCTACTGAACGTGGCACTTTTTGGTATTACAGCCAAAGAATGGCGAGATAAAAATCAAGACAAAACTGGAAACATCAGAGATTATGCAACATTAGAACAGTTGGTTGTTTTAAGCAATATGGAAAGTATCAATGCTTTGCTTATTCGACAAGGTTTGACACAACCCGAACGGCTGATACAACTCAACAAAGTTGCTATAACGCAAATGAAATCGTTGCTTGAAAGTAACGCATTTAAGAAACTAAAATAGACAGACGAACAACAACGAACCGCTATTATATAACACTCAACCACTTCGAAGTGCAATTGCGGTTTCAATTTTTGTTACCAAAGTGGAGCTGTATAGTCCAACTTTGGAGCTTCTATAAAATTAAGTGGTTTCTAACCTGAAAACACCTCCATTCCTAACACATCTTCTTAAAATTTTGTATTTTTAAGCTATGGAAGAGATGGATTGGAAAGCAAAATTAAGCCCCGAACAATATGAAATATTGCGCAACAAAGGTACGGAGCGACCTTTTACGGGTAGGTTCAATGATTTTTTTGAAGCTGGAGAATACGTGTGTGCCGGTTGTGGCGAACCGCTTTTTTTAAGTAATCAAAAATTTCATTCGGGTTGTGGATGGCCAAGTTTTGATGCAGCCATTGAAGGAAAAATTGAAGAAACACCTGATTACTCGCACAATATGATACGCACAGAAATAACGTGTAAAAAATGTGGCGGACATTTGGGACATGTGTTTAACGATGGTCCAACCAAAACAGGGTTGCGTTATTGTGTGAATTCTATTTCATTGGATTTCATCCAAGGAGAAGAATAAATGCGTGGTGGTTTTGCACAAAAAATCATAAATATTTAATTATCAAACCAATTTCTAAATTATGTTTTTATCTTTAAAGTCGTGCAATTGATTTGTACACTTAAAACAACACAAAAACATTCAAAAGAAATTGACTCTAGATTCCCATTATGACATTGTAATCATCGGTGCTGGTATTAGCGGATTAACGTCGGCTGCGCTGTATAGTCGCTTGGGTTATCGCGTTTGTGTGTTGGAAATGGATGCGCGCCCTGGTGGTTACATTGCAGGATTTAACCGGTTGGAATATCGTTTTGATTCTGCCATTCATTGGCTCAATCAATGTGGAGCGGATGGATTGGTAACGCAAGCCTTTTCGTTAATTGGCAGCGACTATCCGAAAACCAAAACCCAGCACAAAATAAAAACAATTCTATCGGATCAATATCAAATTGCATTAACAACCGATGTTCAGCAGTTGGAAAAGCAATTGATTCATGATTTTCCGGAAGATACAAATGGCATTAAACGATTTTTTCGACAAGCAAAAAAAATAGGTGCATCGTTTCAAAAATTTAGGAACATCAATCGCAGTTTTGCAACTATGCAACCTCTTGAAAAAGCAAGGAGAGGTTTAAAAATGTTGCAATTTGCCTTGCCTTTTATTCCTCACATCCGATATTCGGGAGAAAAAATTGATAAAGGGCTACAAAACTATTTTACCAATCCACAATTGTTAGGTTTGTTCAAATCAGAACCTGATTTATTGTCGTGTTTAATTCCCATTGGTTGGGCTTCCATTCACGATTATCAATTGCAACCAGAAGGTGGAAGTCAAACGTTTGCAGAATGGTTGGAGCATGTGTGTGCTGAATACCAAACGCCCATACATTACAAATCAAAAGTGGTGGCAATTAATTCACAGGGCAACAAAGCTACTGGCGTTGAATACGTTTGCAAAAACGAAGTAAAAAAAGTTACCTGCAATTACGTCATAGCGGCTTGTGATGCGCAGTATTTGTACAAAAACTTATTGCCTCAAAGTCAATATACGCAAGCATTTTTAGATAAAATTAATCAATCGGAGTTGTATGCTTCGGCGTTTACCATTTCATTGGCATTGGATTGCACGGGAGAATCGTTGGGTTTTGACGAATCGATGTTGTTTATTTGCGACGACGGTTTGGGTAGAGAAGCCTATAGTGATGGCAATCCTGCAACGTGTGGCATTCATGTGATGTCGGGTTCTGTGCGCGATAAAAGCCTAGCACCAGAAGGAAAAGGAACGCTTACGATTTTTATTCCTTCCTATATTGATCAATACAATTATTGGGAAACCGAAAAAGTTGGCGACCACTACAAGCGGGGCGAAGCTTATAAAAAAACAAAAAATGAGGTTGCTTTAACCATCATTAAGCGCATTGAAAAACGATTAAAAATTGACCTGCAATCGCACATTGTCTATTTAGACACGGCAACACCTGTTACACATTTCCGCTATACGGGCAATAAAAACGGTACGATGATGGGCACTCGTCCGGGCAAAAAAAACATGCAAGCAAAGGTGGCGCAGTATAAAACACCACTGGACAATGTGTTTTTGAGCGGTCATTGGGCAGAATTAGGCGGTGGTATTCCAATTGCTGTAAAAGCGGCGATGAATTCAACTTTATTGGTTTTGAAAAAAGACAATAAACACGCATTTCGGATGTTGGCCAACTACATGGATGGAAAAATTGACCGTCAAGAATTTGAAGATTCTAAGCTCCTTCTTCCCTATTCCAATTCGTGGAAAAGAGCGTTAACACCGGCAGAAAAAGCTCAACTAAAAAGTGAGAAATTCAAGAATAGCATCTAGATGTTATCATTTTAGTCACCTCCCTTAATCCCTCCTCAAGGAGGGAAATGCAACCGAACTCAAGACGACGAATAATCTACAAGAATTAAAAGAAGTAAAGTTATTTTTGGACGATACAAATTACGGGTGTCACCTCCCTTAATCCCTCCTCAAGGAGGGAGAGTTAAATCCCGCTAATTGGTTTTCGATCGTTTTGGTTGTTGAGTTTGTATTCGGTTGTAGTAAGTCCTGTAACTTTTTTGAATTGTGTGCTTAGGTGTGCAACGCTGGAGTAGTTTAATTCATCGGCAATTTCGCTCAATGTCAGTTCGTTGTAGCTAATCAATTCTTTTACTTTTTCTATTTTTTGGGCAATGACAAACTTCTCGATGGTGGTTCCTTCCATTTCAGAAAACAATTTGCTGATGGAACCATAATCCATAGAAATTTCATCGCTTAAATAATCCGACAGATTAACTTTCAACGTTGTATGTTGATGATGCACATGGTTAATAATCAAGTTTTTGACTTTTTCTACCAGTTGTATTTTTTTATCTTTCAATAATTCAAAACCAATTTGTTGCAATTGATGTTCCAATTGATTCAACTTTTCGTCCGAAATGGGTTGTGTAAGTTCGGTTTTACCTAAAGTCACCGACGAATAATCAATCTGCAATTGCTCCAAGGTATTTTTAACCGCCATTATGCAGCGATCGCACACCATGTTTTTGATTGAAAGTTCTTTAGACATGTCGTTCAATTACTTTAAAAATTCAAACGTTGGATTATCTTGCGTTAATTGTTTATCATAATCATTATCGTTTCTTTTATTGCTAATTGGCACAAAGAAAAGTGCAATTAAACCAATGGAAAAGAAAAATATAACCGATAAAATAGACGAGCGAATGTCGTTGGTTAAATATTCCATCAAACCAAAAAACAGTGTTCCGAAGACGATACCAATTTTTTCTGCCACATCGTAAAAAGAGAAATACGAAGCGTGGTTTTCTGTTCGTGGCAACATTTTAGAATAGGTTGAACGTGCCAACGCTTGTGTTCCGCCCATTACCAAACCAACTCCAGCTGCTAGGTAATAAAATTCGGTTGGCGTTTGAATGAAATATGCCCACAAACACAAAAGCACCCATATCGCAACCGCAATAATTAACGAGCGAATGTTGCCCAACACATTGGAAACTCTCGACAAGATAAAAGCGCCAAAAGCCCCCAATAATTGAATCAACAAAATGGCTAAAATCAAACCTGTGGTTGCTTGGTCGGCATATTCTCCAGAAAAAATTTCAATTTTAGCATACAAAACAGCCATTAGCATAACGGTTTGCACACCGGTATTGAAAAAGAAAAACGACAATAAATAGCGTTTCAATAATTTGGATTGATTGAACTCAAAAAACACATTTTTTAATTCTTTAAATCCTCTGGTCAATTTATTAGGAACAGCAGCTTTGTTGTACACATTATTGGGCAATCTTCTAAAAGTTATTTGGCTGAATGAAACCCACCAAACTCCCACTAAAATAAAGCTAACGCCTGTATATTCTGGCCCGATTCCCATTATTATTGCCAAGCAAATAATGAGCAACAACATACTACCTAAATAACCCATTGTAAAGCCACTTGCTGAGATTTTATCGTGCAAACGCGGCACTGCAATTTCGGGCAAAAATGCATTGTAAAACACCAAACTGTTCCAAAACCCAATGCTGGCTAAAAACACCGATAGCATTCCAATTTCAAACGGCGCTTTTCCAAACCAGTACAAAGAAACACACGACAATGCTCCTAAGTAACAGAAAAACTGTAGGAAACGTTTTTTAGAGCCCGTCACATCGGCAATCCCCGACAACATGGGTGATAAAATAGAAACCACCAAAAAAGAAATTGACAAAGTAAACGACATCAATACCGAAGGTGAAAGTTGTGTACCAAAAAACGGCACTACAACATCTACATTAGCAGGTACTTCTGTCAAATTCAAGTTGTTGGCAGCATTGTAATTTTTTAAAAATGCTTTGGTGGTAACGTTATCATAAAAAATAGGAAATATAGCAGAAGATATAACAAGATTGTAAACTGAGTTTGCCCAGTCATAAAAAATCCATCCTCTTATTACTTTTCTATCTGCTTGTGCTCTCATTCAACCGTATTTGGTGTGTTTGCATAATCACTCAAATATTCAAAATGAGATGTAAGGTTTCCATTCAAATCTGTTTCAGAACCACGGAAAATAATCTGATCGGGGTCTTCTCTAAATAATCGAGGAAAAACACTTCTAATCAACTCATTTCCAAAATCTTCGGATGCATCTTTAGGCAATTCACACGGTAAATTATCAACTGCCATTACTGCAACTGCATCTTCGTCCATAAAATCAACTTCCTTAGCCGTAAATGGATTGTAACCATAAATAGCATCGCCAATTTTACTTGGGCGAATGGTGCTCACAATAGGATCTGCAATATCACAAGAAACATCTGCAATAACTTTCAACTTGCATTTTGGATTGGTTAACAATTCCGTTGTAATTAACTTAGGTGCTCTGTTGCTCCAAAAATGACAAGGAATATACATGGTTGTATCCTTTAAAATATAGGTATCCAACGTTGATTTATAGGTTTCTGGTGCTGAATAAAAATCTTTTTTTACAAACTCACCTCCGTTTTTAGGTGCATAGTAATCTTCTGTATCCAAATGCGTATAAACTGGTTCGTCGAATGTTTCTTCCAAATATTCGCGCGGACTCACTTCTTTGATTGGCAATAAGTCTAAAATTTCTTTTGCACCGTTGCCTACACGTCCCCATCCTGTAACAACAATTTTTGTGTTTGCGGGTAAAGAAACATTCACCAATTCTTTTTCTAATTCCTCGCGATGCTCACACAAATAAGCGGGTTTTAGATTGAACGTTTTTGTTTTTAATCCTAATGTTAAAAAACCATTATAGGTTCCAACAATTCCGGCATAGCGACCAAAGCCAATGATGCGTTTATTGTTTTTATCTTTTAGAGCTTCGTAATCTATTAATTGAATTTTTTTATCCAAAATGGCACGCAACAATTTTTGGTTGTATGCCTGTTTTTTCATAGTATGCGAAAAGAACATGTATTTTTTATTCGGAATTAAGTCGCTAATATTCACTTCTTTTACTCCCAACAACACATCGCAAGCTGATAAATCTTCGTTTAAAGCTATACCTTCTGCACGGTATTCTTCGTCTTTGTAACTACGAAATGGACTTGGTTGAACAATCACTTCCACCTCTGGATATTGCGCTTCTATAGTTTTGCACTGTTTTGGAGTTAACGGTACACGCAAATCGCGAGGAATTTTACCTTCTCTTACAATTCCAATTCTAACCTGTTTCATTTCTTAATTTCGAGTCAATAAATATAACTAAATTTTATCAATTAAGTGTAAATCAATAAATTCTCTTACACATCCTCTCCCTCCATTCGTATTCAAAACTATGTGGCAATTGTTTTTCACTTCTTGCACGGCATCTTTAGGACAAGCGGCAATGGATACGCTTTTCATGATATCCAAATCGTTGATATCATCTCCAATGATGGCTACTTCTGCTAATGATAAATTCAATTTTTCGATAATTTGTTGAAGCACATCGATTTTTTTATCACGCGAAACAACACAATGTTGAATACCTAACATTTTTGCTCTTGCCTCAACCGATTGGGAAACAAAACCGGAAGAGATAATGGCAATTTGAAAATTATTTTTGGTGAGTTGAATAATTGCCATTCCATCTTTTGTATTGAACTTTTTGAATTGGTCGCCACTTTCAGTGAAATACATTCCTCCGTCGGTCATCACGCCATCAACATCCAATACCAAGAGCTTAATTTTTTTTAATTTATCTTTTAAATGTTGGTTGGGAAAAAGGGGCTTGAATAGCAAGGCATACAAATCAACTTCATATTCTTCGGCAATTGCTTGCAAATCAAACAAGGTTAATTCTTGCACATTTTCTATTCCAAAATCAGCTAAAAAAGCTACGTGATCCAATCCATATTTGGAGCACAACCCTTTGATATTTTCATCCAACATCATACACTATACAATTTTATATCCAACAGCTTGTGCAACTGTTTGTAATTCATTTTTTAATGCTGTAAATTCTTGATGATTCAATTGCTGAGCAGCATCTGATTTGGCAACTTTAGGGTTGGGATGTGCCTCAATCAACAATCCGTCAACGCCCATTGCTACACACGCTTTGGCAAGTGGCAACACCCCATAAGCATAACCAATGGCATGCGATGGATCCAAAATGATAGGCGAATTGGTGTATTCTTGCAACCAAGCAACACCACACAAATCTAGCGTAAAACGTGTTTTTGTTTCAAAAGTACGAATACCACGCTCGCATAAAATCACATTTGGATTTCCACCCGATAAAACAAATTCTGATGCTTGAACAAATTCTTGCAATGTTGTTCCAAATCCACGTTTAATCAACACTGGCTTGGTTGTTTTGGCACATGCACGTAAAATTCCTTGATCGTACATGGCTTTTGCACCCACTTGAATTACATCCGAATATTCAATAATCTCATCGATATGTGTTGCATCTCTTGCTTCGGTAATTACTGTTAAACCGTATTCTTCGCGCATTTTTGCAAGTAACAACAAGCCTTCTTTGCCCATTCCTTGAAACGAATAAGGACTTGTTCTTGGCTTGTAGCAACCTCCTCTCAACACCGATAAATTCAACGATTTTAACAATTCTGACGAAGAACGAATTTGCTCTTCCGACTCCACCGAACACGGTCCGCCAATTAAAACGGTATTATTGGTAGCCCCACCAATGGTAACATTACCCAATTGAATGGTTCTTTTTTCACGTTGGTAACTTTTTGAAGCCAATTGAATATCTGAATCAGCCACCCAAAACGAATCAACATCATCTGCAATGGATGCTGGAACTTCTTTTACTTTGGATTCTGTAATCAAGACTACTTTTCCTTGATAATGAATGTGAAAAGCATTTATTTCACGTGCAATCGCCTCAATTCTTTCTGTTTTTACACCGTTTTTAATGTGTAATATCATACTAATTTTTTAAAAAATTCAAACAAAAATAACAAAAGTTATCGTTGAAGTAGGCGGTTTGCGTGTGAACTTATAAACAATTTGAATCTATAATTCGGCTTTTATCAAATTCGCAAAATTAACAATTCCAACTGCTTCACCTTGTTGGTTTAACACCGGAAAATAGGAAACTATAAACGGTGTAGATTTTACGGTTTTCAACAACTCAATGACTGTAGCCTCCTCCAAAATTGTTAACGGTGAAGCATTTATCATTTCTTGGGGTTGAATTTGGTTGAGATTGTCCAAATGTTTTATCAATGCTTTGCGCACATCGGCGTTGGATACCAATCCTTTGAACTGGTTGTTGGGACCAACAATTAATGTAAACCCTACATTTCCATTTTCAATAGCACAGATAATGTTGGAAAACGTTAATTCGGCTTCGTTCACAACCGGACATTCATTGATGGGTGTCATGAAATCGCCCACTACATATTGAGATTCTATCTTGCGTTTAGTTAAATTCATTAATTGGTGTCCAATGCTGGGCCCTTTGAATAAATAGGAACCACTCACCGACGAGGTTACTCCCATGTTGCGCAAAATAAACGAAACTTCTCCGTTGACACCACCGTCCACGTGAATGGATTTTGCAGGAAATTTATTGCGAAACTTTCTGATTTTATCAAAATTTACTCTATCAAACACACCACCGCTTTGTCCGGGAATGGTTGCCATGATTAAAATAAAATCAAAATCTTGATAGGCTGTAAACACATCGATGGGTGTTGGTGTAATTACCGCCAATCCTTTTTTACCTGTAACGCTGGCTGGAATTTGCAATTGCTCTTTCAAATTTTCGTATTGAAAGGTGACATATTCTACAGGGTGTTGCTCCAACAATTGATAATATTTTGATGGTTGCTCGGTTATGATGTGCAAATCTATTGGCAAATCGCACCACGAACGAATGGCTGCAATGTCATCAAAAACAGCTAGATCATCGTTGCAATCAACGTGCAACATATCCACTTGATGGTTCACCAAATCGTCAATAACTTCTTTTAAGCTTCTTGACTTATCACTGTATATGGAGGCTGATATTTTCATGGTTTACAAATATAAAATTATCTTGTTTCATTTGACAGAAAATTTCATCCCATCTTCAACATAATGTGCATTTTCAAAAATTTCTTGGGCTTCTGCCACAAATTCATTGGTTGAACCGTAGCGCGCACTAAGGTGTCCCATGTATAAAGTCCCAACATTGGCCATTTTTGCAATGGTTGCCGCTTGCTTTGCTGTAGAATGTTGGGTTGCTTTTGCCAAATCTTTGTGCATTTCCAAAAACGTAGCTTCGTGATAGAGTGTTGTTGCGTTTTTTATGTTTTCTACCACTTTTTCAAAATAGGCTGTATCCGAGCAATAAGCATACGAAAGGGGCACTGGTGGTTCATCTGTAAAATCTTTAGACAACAAAACCGTTCCATCTTCTGTCGTCACATCCTCTCCTTTTTTGAGACGGTGAATGTATTCTATTTTCAACAGCGGATGATCTAATTGGTCTTTTTTCATTTTTCGTTCTTTGGGCTTTTCTGCAATTAAAAATCCCGAAGTTGGCACTTTGTGTTTGAGCGGAAAACAATGAATTTCTATAGATTTATCTTCATACACCATTTGTTGCTCTTTGCCTGTTAGCTCGATGTAATGAATGTCGAAGTCTAATTTTTGAAAACCAATTTCTAATTGTTGTTGAATGATGGCGGGCAAACCTTTGGGGCAAATAATGGTTAATTTTCCATCTCTTCCTAAAAGGCGCATGGTGCTTAACAAGCCAACCAATCCAAAAAAATGATCACCGTGAAGGTGGGAAATTAAAATGATATCGAGTCGTTGGAAATGAACGCCAAATTTGCGCATTTGCAATTGTGTTCCTTCTCCACAATCAATTAAAATATGGCGATTACAGCAAGTAACGAATTGGGCGGTAGAATTTCGATTTAATGTAGGCAACGCCCCACCACTTCCTAAGATGGTTACTTCAAAACTCACTTATAGCAATTGCTTAGCTTCTTCGAGGTTGTTGGTAATGGTCAAAACTTTGTCTAACTGTGCAATTTCAATCAATTTACCAACGGTTGAATTCAAGCCACAAAGAATAAATTTTCCACTTGTTTCTTTGCACAAACGATTGGCCGTTAAAACAGCGCTAAGTCCCGATGAATCGCAATATTTTGTTGAAGAAAAATCCATCACAATAGAGTTGACACCATTTTTATTCAATACAATCAATTCAGATTTTAGTGTTCCTGCATTGGATGCGTCGAGTTTTTCAACCAACGTTTTGATAATTGCTGTATTGCGGTTTTGAATAGTTTCGAAATTCATTATTTAGCTTGTTTTTTCAAAAATAATGAAAAATGCTTATCAACAACTAATGAACGTTTATTTTTTATACGACACTAAATTGTTAATAACTTCAAAAAGGCGCATTAACGCTCACGAATGGTCGGAAGAAATTCCGGCCATTTTTTATGTTTTAAAAAATAGCTTTGGATCACCGCCGCATTGTACAACTATTAAAGCGATTGTTAGGTTTCTGATTTCCATTGCAAATCGTCTTTTAGCTGTTTTGTATC
>JAKQEZ010000667.1 GCA_029558435.1 Bacteroidota bacterium | reverse complement strand
GATACAAAACAGCTAAAAGACGATTTGCAATGGAAATCAGAAACCTAACAATCGCTTTAATAGTTGTACAATGCGGCGGTGATCCAAAGCTATTTTTTAAAACATAAAAAATGGCCGGAATTTCTTCCGACCATTCGTGGCCTTTCGACAACCTTTTTCATTTCAAAAAAATTCAATTATTAGAAAATTTCAGAGCTTGCGAAGTGGAATTTACCTTCAATTTCTGCATTTTCATCTGAATCTGAACCATGAACAGCATTTCTACCTTTTGATTCAGCATAATATTTACGAATAGTACCTTCTGCAGCTTCTGCTGGATCAGTAGCACCAATTAACGTACGGAAATCTGCAACTGCGTTATCTTTTTCCAAAATAGCTGCTACAATTGGTCCTGAACACATGTATTCAACCAATTCACCATAAAATGGACGCTCAGCGTGCACTTCATAGAATTTTTTTGCTTGCTCTTCTGTCAAACGTGTATATTTCATTGCTTTGATTTGAAAACCAGCACCAGTAATCATATCCAAAATTTTTCCGATATAACCATTTTCTACTGCATCTGGTTTAATCATTGTAAACGTTCTGTTTGTTGCCATATTCTTTTATTCTTTTACTTTTAAAATCGAGTGCAAAAATAAGGTATTTTTTTTTAACAGTTTATCCTGCAATTGCAAAAAAAATGTATTTTAAACCCAAATTTTAGCATTTAATAACTAAAAAGGCAACCCTAGAAAAAATAATTCGTCATAAAACTGAATAACGCAAGTGGAGAAACGTGTGGACATAAATAAAGTCATTGAAGGTTGTTTGAGAAACGACAGGCGTTCACAAGAACAACTATTTCAACTTTATTATGGAAAACTAATTGTGGTAACTCTACGCTATATAAAAGATAGAGACACTGCAGAAGAAGTTTTACAAAATGCGTTTATTAAGATCTTTGAAAAATTAGATGCCTACGACTTTAAGGGCTCCTTTGATGGTTGGTCGCGTAGAATTGTTGCAAACACCGCAATTGATTTTATCCGAAAATCAAAAAAAGACCCGCTTCTATCGGGAGAAGATACCGATTTTGTGTATGCTACCATAGATCCAGTTGTAGAAAAAGAAGATTTTGATCACCTCTCGTTAAAAGGCGAAATGGCCCTTGAAGCAATTCAAGAACTTTCTCCAGCTTACCGAGCAGTTTTCAATCTCTTTGTTTTAGAAGAATTTTCACATAAAGACATTGCCGAAAAATTAGGCATTTCTGAGGGAACTTCTAAATCTAATTTAGCAAAGGCAAAAGCGAATTTAAAAGCCATATTAATGGAAAGGTTTACCAAAATACAACAATGATGAAAAGTAACTTGGAACAAAATTTTAAAGATGCATTGGATAAGTATGAAATGCCCTACAATCCAAAAGCTTGGGAAGCTCTCAATAGCAAACTCGATGCTATGCAACCTGCTACCAAACCAGCATCTGGCTCTTCTTTAAAATGGATAGGAGGAATTTCTGCTGCCGTAGTTGCATCGTCTGCTTTGATTTATGCCGTGATGAACAATTCTACCTCAACAGAAGTTGTTAATCCTACAACAACGGCGCAAAATACAACACAAACAGTTGCCCCTTCAAATAACGAAGAAAATACATCCAAACAAGTTGAAACAAAAACAACTTCAACTTCGAATGCGATAAATTCACTGGATGAATCTAATAAAGAAATAAATTCAACTGTTGTTTCCAACAATGCAACTCAAAGAAATGCAACTTCAACTACAAAAACGGAAGTAGAAACAAACGAAAAAAACACATCATACAATCCAATTGTTAAAACTCCAGAACAAAACAACACTACCAATGATAAAATGTTGGCAGTTGAACCTTCAACTCCTGCAAATTTATTTAACGAATTAAATGATTTGTGTTTGGGTGAAAGTGAGCAACTTAAAAATAAAAATGCATTCCCGTTGACCATCATCAGCCCATCTGGAAATGAACAAACAGTTGCAGCCAATCAATCGGTGAAATTTAATCCAACCGAAAGTGGAACATATACCATTGCCTCTAAAAATCAAAAACGCACCATTGTTGTAAAAGATGCTCCAAAATTGGATTTTGAAATCAACGAAGAAGTAAAATACGAAAATGGTATTCCTTCTATTCCTCTTAAAACGTATGCAGATGCTTCTAATTTTGTATGGAGTTTTGAAGGTCAATCAACCAAACAATACGGAGAAACAGCAACTGCACATTTCTACAAACAAGGAGAATACACCATTTCTTTGTCGGCTAAAAATGTAGATGGCTGTGTTGCTACAGTTAAAAAACAAGTGAGCATTAATGAAAATTACAACTTATTAGCTCCAACTGCATTTATGCCAAAAAGTGCCGATAGCCGTAAAAATAAATTCATCCCTTATGCTTTAACGGTAAGAAATACAGAATTTAAAATGACGATTTACGAACCAAGAACTGGAAATGTAGTGTTTGAAACTACTTCTATTGATGGTTGGGACGGAATTGATATCAACACCCGCCAAATGGTAGATGAAAATAAATCATTTGCTTGGAAAGTGGTGCTTGCTCATCCAGAACCAGGTGAACCAAAAGAATATTCTGGAATTGTAGTAAGAATGTGATAAAGAGACGACTAAGCTGCTATTTATGAATTTAAAAAACTTCTTGAGCTTCAAGAAGTTTTTTTTATGACAATTTTATGACATTCAAACACTATCTTCGTGCAAATTTTTAGGATTTGAAATACTTCTGGATTGGATTGGGATTTTTGGCTGTAGGATTGGGTGTTCTTGGAATTGCACTACCTTTGTTCCCCACTACCCCATTTTTTTTACTGGCCGTATTTTGCTTCTCTAAAGGTTCTGAAAAGTTCCACAAATGGTTTGTAGCAACTAAAATGTACAAAGATTACATTGAAAGTTACCGCCCTGGTAGACCAATAAAACGCAGTAAAAAAATTGAAATTCTTACCTCAGTTTTTATTGTACTTGCCCTCAGCTTTTATTTTGTTGATAGCATCGCATTAAAAATTATGTTGACTTCAATTTTTGTGGGACACATCATTTATTTTTCATTCATTATTAAAACAGAGAAATAAAAAAAGCGACCTCCAAAGAAATCGCTTTTCACTAATTCAACTATTTGTTTTACCAAATAATAGCTACTTTATTTTTAGGATTGCGCATTGCATCACCTTCTTTCACGCCAAATGCTTCAAAGAATTCTGGGCAATTTTTCAATGGTCCATTGATGCGATACATACCTGGTGAATGTGGGTCGGTTGCCAAACGTTTTTTCAATTCAGCATCTGTATATTTGATTTTCCACAATTGCGCATAAGCAATAAAGAAACGTTGAGCCGGCGTATATCCACCAATCACTTTTCCTTCTTTAAACTCTTTTGTACGCGTATAGGCATGATACGCCATAATCAAACCTCCTAAGTCGGCAATATTTTCACCCATGGTTAAGTTTGGATTCACGCATTGACCTTCAAACGGACAGAATTTTGCAAATGTTTCACCAAAAATTCCTGTTCTTTCTTCAAATGCTTTGCGGTCTTCATCTGTCCACCAATTTTTAAAACTTCCATCGGCAGCAAATTTAGAGCCCATATCGTCAAAACCATGTGTAAATTCATGTCCAATCACCATTCCAATGCGACCATAATTTACTGCATCTTCGTAATTGTTGTCAAAAAATGGTGCTTGCATAATTCCAGCAGGGAAAGCCACTTCGTTTAACAACGGATGGTAATAAGCGTTTACTAAATGTGCTGGCATTTCCCATTTATCGCGATCCACCTTTTCGTTCAACTTTTTCATGTCTTTTAAGTGCATGTAATTGGAAATTTCATTGATATTTTCCACATAGCGATCGGGCGCAAAGTTTAACGAGCTAAAATCCTCCCATTTGTCAGGAAAACCTAATTTACGTCCAAAAGAATTCAATTTATTCATTGCTTCTTTCTTCGTCTCAGCCGACATCCAAGCCAAATTTTCAATACGTTCTCTGTAGGCAACAATTAAATTATCCAACATCTCATTGACACGATTTTTTGCTGCTTCAGAGAAATATTTGTCCACAAAAGCATGACCCAACATTTCACTTATTCCGCTGTATGTTATTGCTTGAATGGCACGTTCATCAATTGGTTTCATTTCTTTTTTACCGCTCAATGTTTTTCCGTTAAAATCAAAATTTAAGTCCACAAAATCCTGACTCAATTCACCCATAAAACGGTCAACAGTGTGCCACAACAAATAGTTTTTCCATGCATCCAACGATTCTGTTTGAATCATTTCATCCACGTATGTTGCGTATTTTTTATTGTCAACAATCAATGTGTCATAAGCCAAAGAACCAATTCCAGTTAAATAAGCATTTAAATCAAAATTTTTGAAATCGGCAACCAATTGTTGTTTAGCATATTTGTTATAAGTCAATTCTGGAATGCGTTGTTCTTCTGGTTTCAACATGATAGTTGCCATTTTATCTTCCAAAGCAAAAATTTGATTGGCAACAGCATCTTTAGACGAAGCATCTTTTAATTGAGCTAAAACCAAAGCATCGCCAATGAATTTTTTATATGCCGTGCGAATATTTTCTTTTGATGCATCTTTGTAATAATCGCGGTTAGGCAATCCAATTCCACCTTGACCAAAATAAGTAATATTCACATCCACATTCATCATGTCTTGCGAAACACCATAGCCAAACAAAACATTAACTCCCAAACGGTGCAATTTTGCCACCATTGCAGCCAACTCTTTTTTGGATGAAAGAGCTTTAATTTCATTCAAAAGTGGTTGAATAGGTTGAATTCCTAACTTATTGCGCACTTCCATGTTGGTAAACGAAGCATAATAATCGCCTAATAATTGTTCTTTCGTTCCTTTTGGAGCGTGTAAGTTTTTAAGTGAATCTAAAATTCCTTTCAACTTGGCATTGTTTGCTTCTTCCAACTCATTAAAACTCCCCCATCGTGATTCTGACGCCGGAATTTGGTTGTTTTTAATCCAATTTTCGTTTGCAAACAAGAAAAAATCTTCCGTTGGTTTTACAGTTTTGCTGATGTAACTAAAATCTACTGTTTCCAAAGCTTTTGAATTTTGAGTTTGATTGTTTGTTTTACTTGTACCACAAGCAGCCAATAATCCGCCACTGGCAAGCACATAAAGTACCGTTTTTTTCATCCTTTAATTTTCTTAATTTGATTGTGTGCCTAAAATTAATGTTTTTTTAACCAATCAAGCGATTGTACACCTTATTTAATTGGTTAAAAATTGTTTCGCTGGCAAATGGAGTGGCTTTTGAGCGTATATAAGAAGAATCAAAATTTGCTTTATTTTCAATGAATTGCAACATTGCCTGAGCAATACTTTTTGTAGTACCATCGGTATGTATCAATGCACCTTCATTTGGTTTGCAAGCAATGCCAACAGGTGTAGAAATTACAGGTATTCCACATGCCCAAGCTTCGGCCACAACGATGGAAAAAGTTTCAAAGTGAGAATTAAGCACAAAACAAGATGCTTGTTGGTAATAAGTTGCCATTTTTGAATGTTCTGTTGGACCAGCAAACACCACCGAATTTTGAATCCCTAATTGTTTAGCAAATTGCTGAATAGCTGTCGAATCTTCATCCGAAACAATTGTTAGCTGTGCCTTTGGATAGTTTTCCAACACCTGTTTGAATGCTTCTAAAATTGGTTTTACATTTTTAACAGCACTCATCGTTGAAATGTGCAAGAAACGAATGGTATCGTCTAATTTGGGAATGTTGGAAAATGCATTCAAATCAACGGGATTGCCAATAATTTGGTGAGGTAAAACATGCAATCGTTTTTCAATTGCTTGCGCTAAAAATGAAGAAACAGCTATCAAAACATCTGCTTTTTGCATTGTTTTTTGAATGTTCCATTGCATGCGTTTGCTCCAAATAAAATTGGTTGCAAAATAACTTGCATGTTCTGTTACAACAAGCGGACATTTCAACATTTTTTTTGCTAATCTAAATTGCCAACCGTTGGGGTGCAACACATGCGCGTGTATTAAATCAACTTTTGTAAGGTTTTTGAGCGCGTGTTGAATTGCTTTTTTCTTTGCAAAATAGTTAAGCAATGAACATCGTGAATGCTTGTAAAAAACAGTAACATACTGAAAATTAACAGCAGTTGTGGGCGTTGGTATTTTTTCACCCATTGGCAACAAGCGCAAAAAAGTAACTTGGTATTCTTTGCTCATCAAATTAGCTTGATTTTCTACAAAATTTCCCAAATAAGGATGTAATTCGGTAGGATACCAAGAACTTAAAACCAATATGTGCTTTTTTGACTGCAATGAAAAAATAAAGGCGAATTTAATAAAAAATCCGCCTTATAATTTGATATTTGATTGATTTCGTTTACAGTTCTACTACTTATTTTCAGTAGCAACCTTTTCTTTATTCACTTCTGCTTCAGGTTTTCTTTGAACAGTTGTACGCTGAATTTGTGATTTTGCAACCGGTGTATTTCCAACACGCTTCACTTCTAAAGTTTGTTTTTGTTCTGTTGCCGGTTTTTTCTCAAGTTCTGTTGAAGTTTCTTTTTTAACTTCTGCTTGAGCGCTAACTACATTAACCGCCATTAATGCTAAACCTACTAAAGTCAATTTTGCTAATTTCATAATCAAAAATTTTAATCTTTTATTTTTTTGACAAACACAATGCCAAAAATTGTAGTTTTCTAAATTCTAACCAAAAATATAAATAAATCTTAACAGAATCAATATATCTGAGCTTTGTCACATTATTTTATTTATTTTTGACAGAAATTAACACCTATTGTTGATTCAAGATGCCTTGCCGTTACTTTTTTGCAACTATTCAACGTATTAATTTAAAAATGTGAGGATGACTAATTTGTTTGAAGAGTTTTCAAAACCAAGTTACAACGACTGGGTAAACAAATTAAAACAAGAATTAAAAGGGCAATCTGAAGAGTTAATTCAGAGAAAAGATGAAGTAGAAGAACTTTATTTCAATTCTTACCAACACCAAGATTTTGGCAACACACAAGCGGCTATAGCTTTTTCCAATGCAGCAATCAGAGGAACATATGCACCCAACAACAATTGGGAAAACATGGCAACTATTGTTGTAAGCGATGAAAAAGAAGCCAACCAACAAGCTTTGGCGTTTTTAAACATGGGTGTTTCTGCCTTGCGTTTTGTAGTGGAACATTCTACCAATTGGCAAGTGTTAACCAACGGTATTGAAACGCAGTACATCGAAACTACTTTTGTAGTAAAAAATTGCGCCACATATTTTTCTGCTCTTGAATATTTCAACACAAACAATACTACCCTATTCTTTGAAATGGAACCAAAATCACTTTCTACAGAAGATTGGGAAAAATTAGCACTATCGTTGAAATCACAACCTCGCTTTGCAATTATTGCAAATGGTTATGCGGTGCAACAATGCGGTGCAACTACCTGGCAAGAAGTAGGTTTTATGCTTGCAACGGCTCACGAAGCTTTGGTGCAATTAATGGAAAACGGTTTAACTTGCGACCAAGCAGCAGCATGTATTCATTTTAATGTTGGTGCTGGTGCAAAATATTTTTACGAAATTGGAAAAATTAGAGCCTTGCGCGTATTGTGGGCAAAAATTGTAGAAGCCTATCGACCGCAAAATGGAGCAACTTTAAACGCTCGAATCACAGGAATCACAGGATTTAGCAACAAATCGTTAAAAGATCCTTACACCAATTTATTGCGACAAACAACAGAGGCAATGAGTTTGTTATTTGCAGGTGTTCATGCCATTTGTGTGCAACCCTACGATGCCAATTCAACCAATAAAGCGACTAAATTATCAACACGTATGGCCATCAACATACCTTTGTTGCTAAAAGAAGAAAGTTATGTGGATAAAGTGGTTGACCCTCTGGGCGGTAGTTATGCTGTTGAATATCTGACCAATGAAATTGCAGAAAAAGCTTGGAAAACCTTCCAACAAATAGAAGAATTGGGCGGAATTTCTTCACAAAATGCAATTGCATTTATTTCCAATGCCGTTGAACAAAAAGCAACTTTACGCATTGAGCAATTGGCAAGCAAAAAAGACAGTTTGATTGGAATTACAATTTTCCCCAATCCAACCGAAGAAGAAAATAACTGGTTGTCTTTTGATAATTATTTAGGAATGAAACAATTGATTTTTGAACAGTCCATATAATAAAGCATGAGAAAGAATTTTACAAATATCGACTGGAAATCGAGCTCTGTTGATGCCAACAATCAGCCTGCTGAAGTAAATTTCACAACAGCAGAAAAAATTGACATCAAAAATTATTACGATAAAAAAGACATAGAATCTATAGAACACATTGGATTTGTTTCTGGAATTGCTCCCAATTTAAGAGGTCCGTATGGTTCTATGTTTGCCGTGCGTCCGTGGACCATTCGTCAGTATGCTGGTTTTTCTACTGCCGAAGAATCCAATGCATTTTACCGCAGAAATTTGGCGGCTGGTCAAAAAGGACTTTCAGTTGCATTTGACTTAGCAACGCACCGTGGATATGACTCCGACCACCCTCGTGTTGTTGGAGATGTTGGAAAAGCAGGTGTTGCCATTGATTCGGTGTTGGACATGAAAGTATTGTTCGACCAAATTCCTCTTGATGAAATGTCGGTTTCAATGACCATGAACGGTGCTGTAATTCCTATCATGGCATTTTACATTGTTGCGGCAGAAGAACAAGGGGTGAAACAAGAACAATTATCGGGAACCATCCAAAACGATATTCTTAAAGAGTTCATGGTGCGAAACACTTACATTTACCCGCCAGAACCTTCCATGAAAATTATTGCAGATATTTTTGAATACACTTCGAAATACATGCCTAAATTCAATTCCATTTCTATCTCAGGATACCACATGCAAGAAGCGGGAGCAACTGCTGCCATTGAGTTGGCCTATACCCTAGCCGATGGTTTGGAATATTTGCGCACAGGTGTTAAAGCAGGCATCAACATTGATGATTTTGCTCCACGTTTGAGTTTTTTCTGGGCAATTGGAATGAACCACAACATGGAAATTGCAAAAATGCGCGCAGCACGTATGATTTGGGCAAAATTGGTAAAACAATTCAACCCTAAAAGTGATAAATCATTAGCGTTGCGCACCCACTGTCAAACTTCTGGTTGGAGTTTAACCGAGCAAGATCCGTTTAACAACGTGGCAAGAACGTGTATTGAAGCCTTGGGAGCAGCACTGGGTGGAACACAATCGTTGCACACCAACGCTTTAGATGAAGCCATTGCATTGCCTACAGATTTCTCGGCAAGGATTGCCCGTAACACGCAAATTTACATCCAACGCGAAACAGGAATTACTGATTTTATTGACCCAACTGGTGGTAGTTATTACATTGAAAAACTCACCGAAGAATTGGCACAACAAGCCTGGGAATTGATTCAAGAGGTAGAAGAATTGGGTGGAATGGCCAAAGCAATTGAAACCGGACTTCCAAAAATGAGAATTGAAGAAGCGGCAGCACGCAAACAAGCCCGCATCGATTCTGGAAAAGATATTATTGTTGGAGTGAATCAATATCAAGTAGAAGACAATGATTTGTTGGATATTTTGGAGGTAGACAATACTGTAGTTAGAAAAGCCCAAATTGACAGACTCAACAAAATGCGTCAGGAGCGCGATGCACAAAAGGTAGAAGCTGCATTGAATGCATTGAAAGAAGCTGCAAAAACAGGAAAAGGCAATTTATTGGAATTGGCGGTAGTTTGTGCGCGAGAACGTGCTTCTTTGGGCGAAATATCCGATGTGATGGAAGCATCTTTTGGTCGTTTCAAAGCTACCATTCGTTCAATTAGTGGAATTTATTCAGCCGAAGCTATGGATGATAAAGATTTTAAGAAAGCTCAAGAAATGGTAGAGCAATTTACCAAGTTGGAAGGACGCAGACCGCGTATCATGATTGCCAAAATGGGGCAAGATGGTCATGATAGAGGCGCAAAAGTTGTGGCAACCGCTTATGCCGACATAGGCTTTGATGTAGACATTGGCCCGTTGTTTCAAACACCAGAAGAAGCTGCTCGTCAGGCGGTGGAAAACGATGTGCATATATTAGGAGTATCTTCGTTGGCAGCTGGACACAAAACATTGGTTCCGCAGGTGATTGCAGAACTCAAAAAACTTGGTCGCGAAGATATTATGGTTATTGCCGGCGGTGTTATTCCACAACAAGATTATAAATTTTTAGAAGATGCGGGTGTGTTTGGAATTTATGGACCTGGAACCAAAGTACCAACTGCTGCACAAGATTTATTGCGACTTTTAATTGCCAGTGTTTCGGAGTAAAAAATTGGAAGATGTGTTGGAAATAGTTTTTTTTACTATATTCGGCATGGTTATTGAAAATTGAAAACTAAATTAAAACAAAGAACTATGAAAAATATATTGAGTACTTTTATTTTGTTGCTTTCTTTGAGTTTCTCTTTTGGGCAAAAAGAATACGATTATTTGCGTATTTTGTATGCCGATGGAAGCTATGAAAAGTTGGCAAAACAAGCAGAAAAAATAACCCTTGACGATAAAACGAAGAAAGATCCACTTCCTTATTTGTGGTTGTCAAAAGCATTGTACAAAATCCACATGTCTGGAACGGCTGATGAAGTATTTAAAAATGCCTACAAAGAATCTATCAATGCGTTAGGAAAATGTATTAAATACGATAAATCTGGAAGTGTTTTTGGCGATGAAGACAACAAAGAATACTTAGAAATGATTCAAAGTACATTGATTGAACAAATCAATAATGAAATGTTGACTCAAAACTTCAGAAAAGCATCAAGTTGGTCAAACACATTTAAGAAAATTGCTCAAAGTCCAATTGGTTCTATGTATTTTGAAGGAGCTGCTAAATTTAGAACAGACGACCGTTCTTCTGGAATGGCATTATGGAAAACAGCGGATGGGTTATTGAAAGATGTAACATCAATTGATACTTGGACAAAAGGAGACAAAGACATGTTGCGCATTGGTGTTATTCAAACGGCAGAATGTTATGTTTCTATCAAAAAAGTAGATTTAGCTAAAAATTTATTAAATAAAGTGGCGCAGTGGTTTGAAAATGATACTGCATTTAAAGAAGCATACGACGCAATTGTAAACTGATTTTAGAAGGCTGTAAAAACAGCCTTTTTTTGTGATTATGAGATACCTTTTATTTTTTCTTCTATTTCTTATTGGCAATCAACTTAATGCACAATTTACGCATGACGACACCTTGCGCGGGAGCATCACCAAAGAACGTGTATGGTGGGATGTGCTGCATTACCAAATACACCTTCAATCTATTGATGCTGCCAACAAAACAATTGCAGGAGAGGTTAACCTAAAATTCAAAGTTGTTAAAGAAAATGAAACTGTGATGCAATTAGATTTACAACAACCTCTAAGCATAGATAACATTCGTTTTAAAACAACAGAAACAGAAACAAAACTTGCTTTTTCAAAAGTAGGGAAATCAGCTTATTGGGTAACTCTTCCACCTACTAAAATCAACCAACGATACGAACTTATTATTTCCTACAGTGGCTCACCAATTGAGGCTAAAAATGCGCCGTGGGATGGTGGTGTAGTTTGGACAAAAGATCCATCTAACAATGATTTCATAGCATCTGCTTGTCAAGGAATTGGTGCTAGTTCTTGGTGGCCGTGCAAAGATCATCAGTCGGATGAACCACAAGAAGGGGCACGAATTATTTTGGATGTTCCCACCCATTTAATGGGAGTTTCCAATGGATTATTGGTTCAAGACACGGTATTGGGCACTATCCACAGAACTGTTTGGGAGGTTAAAAACCCGATTAATAACTATGGAATTAATTTTAACGTTGGCAATTACACCTACTGGAACGATGTTTACAAAGGTGAAAAAGGCGATTTACCATTGAGTTTTTATGTGCTTAAAAATAATTTAAAGGTTGCTCAAACCCATTTTTTGGAAGTTTACCGTATGTTGGAGGCCTTTGAAGATTGGTTGGGTCCCTACCCTTTTTATGAAGATGGCTATAAATTAGTGCAAGTGCCCTATTTAGGTATGGAACACCAAAGTGCTGTTTCTTATGGCAATGGTTTTACCAACGGTTATTTGAATTCAGACCTATCTGAAACAGGTTGGGGAATGAATTGGGATTTTATCATCAT
This sequence comes from Bacteroidota bacterium, assembly GCA_029558435.1. The sequence continues at coordinate 14,657 of JAKQEZ010000667.1, read as the reverse complement.
TCATGAAAGTGGTCACGAATGGTTTGGAAACAGCATTACTAGTAGCGATATTGCTGATATGTGGATACACGAAGCTTTTACAACCTATACGGAAGAAATTTTCACAGAATATTATTGGGGCCCAACAGCGGGTGATGAATACATAAGAGGGATCCGACATCGAATTTTAAATGACGAGCCTATAATTGGCAAATACAACGTGCAATATTCGGGTACTTCGGACATGTATTTCAAAGGAGCCAATTTATTGCATACCATTCGCCAGATTGTTAACAACGACGCAAAATGGAAACAATTTTTTCGTGATTTCAACTTGGTTTTTCGTCATAAAATTACAACGACTGAGGATGTGGAGAAATTTATGAGTGCTTATTTCAACATTGATTTAACTTCTGTATTCAATCAGTATTTAAGAACCACAAACGTTCCATCGCTGTATTTGAAAAAGAAAGGCAAATATTGGGTGTATAAATGGAACAATGTTGTTAACGATTTTACAATGCCTTTGCACGTGATGGTTGACGACACACTACAAACCATCGTTCCAACATTAAAGCAACAAAAGTTGAAAGCAAAATGTATCGCCATTAACAACAATTACTACATAAAAGTGAACGGTCGTTTCTTTTAGTAACGCTATTAAATCGTCTTGTTATTCAATATTATAGGGCACAGATAAAATCCAAGTAAGACAATATCTTTTTTGTAAAATTCAAAGAGTGATAATAAAGTTTTTTTAACTGATTGAGGTTGTTATTTCCTTACACATTTAAAGTGTTCGTTTTACCAATCCCAAAGAAGGTGTGTATTCTGTATGATAAATAATCGGACTTTTTTTATTGCTATCCTTTGTGTTTGCTTCTCCATTAAGTCGTTTTTTTACAGCTTCAAACACCTCTTCCACAGTGATAAGTTTCATACATGTTTTTTCTCCATTACATGGTGCAATGTTGAAATCATGTACGCAAGGACTACAAAATACATTTTTATAAATAATTTCCACATTGCTAGTCCAACCATATTGATCTGGAGAGCAAGGACCGAAAAGACAAATTGAAGGAGTTTCACAAGCAAAACCAATGTGCATCGGACCTGTATCGTTGGTAACCATTAATGTTGCATTTTTAATCAAATAGATTAATTCGTCGATGCTCGTTTTCCCGGCAATGTTTTGGGTAAGTTGTGAATTTGTGTTTTCAGTTACGTATTGTGAATATTGCCATTCATTTTTACTACCGATTATCAATACTTTGTATTGTGGAAAAGTGTCATTAATTAAATGAATTAACTCCTTGAATTTCTTTCGTCCCCACCTTCTCTCAATACGTAAATCGGAAGCATTAGGATTAATTAAGATATACTTTTCCTTTGGAAAATCGAAATTTGAAACCTGAATATTTGTGTAAATTGGAAACAATTTTGGCGCAATTGCTGGTTTTCCGAACAATCGTGCAATTTGCATATAAACTTCTGAAATTGGTGCTTTTACATTGAAAAACATCATTTGTGTATAAATTCCCATTCGAAAAGAGCTTGAGCGAAGATAGAAGCCGATTCTGTTTTTTGAAAATGTAAGTAACGTAAAAAGCGTACTGAAATTCGAATAAATTTCTAAATCAATATAAACTTCAGGGCGATGACGAATCAATTTGAATAATGCTTGTAAAACCGTTTTTGATAGAATAAAAACATTTTTATCATTAATAGTAACAATGTGATTGATAGTCTTTATTTTTTGAAGTATTGCCCGATTAGATTGTGTCGAAACAAAGGTTATTTCTGCCTCAGGATAACGACTTCTTATCGCTTCAATCATTGGCGTTGCTTGAATGATGCTTCCCATTCCTTTGAATTTACAAATTACGATGCGCTTGAAATCACGGTCAAGACTGTGGTCGATAGATAACAATTTACCAACCAACCTTACCAAAAAGTTTAGAAGGTAAACAAAAGGCTTGACAATATAGTTATCAATAAATAGTTGATGTCTAGTTTTCAATTCGATTGTCTTTTATTACGGTTATTTTATGAAGCATATCTTTTCCATATTCCGATTTTATTTTCAGTGATGTCACCAATCCTGAATGCCAAAAGCGAGCAGATGAAATCCGTAGCATATAATTGGATACATTTTCCTGACCATAAAATGAGAAAGATTCATATTCATTTCCTTTTTCATCACATAGTGATACGGTTTTCTTTTCATTATTTTTCATTTCTTTATAAGAGATAAGAACATAACAATGATGGTGAAAATTTGTTTTTTGTAGATTAAACGCAGCAATAGTATCGTTTTTTAAAGTTAACGTTTCTGCAAATTCCAATCCTTCAAAACCTTCCTTTTCATGGAATAAATATGTTAAACGAGGCAAATGTTTATTTTCATAATTTTTAGAGATAAGAAGTCTGTTGTCGTGCGAATATTCTTTATCTTGTTTGAGACGAAAATCATTGGCTATCCAGATGTCTTTACCACCAATGATTGCATATGGTGTATAGTTTTTATAGATAAATTCTGCAATCCAATAATAGCGCATCGTATTGGGCACATCATCTGTTTTATCAAACCACGTTGGTGGATAATTAGAAAATACAACAACAGGAACAGTCTTTGTGTCAACTGATTTTAAAAGATGAAATTGCAAATAATCGTCAACAGTGTTTTGCAGGTTTTGACAAAAATATCCTGGAACTTTTCTGCCTGAATAGCTGTATAAAATTGGAGAATTTGAAAAATCTAAAAAGGTCTGGTTAGGTTTCAAATTTGCATCTAAAAAGCTTTTAAACTCTTGTGTCATTTCTGAAATTGACTCGTTGACAACCGTTCGAGTAAAAGGTTTTTTTGTATGTAAATCAGTATGAAGGGTTAAAAAAGCTGTTTCTGTAATTGCCCTTTCAAACATTCCTTTTTCTGGCTGATGAGGAAAAAACTTTAGAAGTAAAAATACCGCAAAAGAAAAACCATAAAAAGAAGTTTGAATTTGTTGCTTGCCGTTTACTCGCAATATGTATATCAAGACAAGACTACAAGCTAAAAAGAACGTTGCATTTACTGTAAGATCTCCCATCTCCGCAAAACCATGTCTAACAATTCCTCGCTGACCATTTGCTAAAGACAAGATGAATAAAAATAACGCTGCGTGCAGAATTTTCTTGTTTTGCGGACTAAAAACTTGTTTGGTTTTATCCTTCATCAACAAGTAAAAAATCCAGATAATGAGTAATACGCTTATGGCAGGATATATAAAATAGTAAAGATAAAACTGTTGAGGATAACTATTTGCGATAGAAGTATATCCATGTGCTTGATTTGCTTTTACATAGTGCAAAGCCGCCATAAAATTATCGTAGATATAAGAGCCATTTCTCAACAGTAATGCAATACCTAGCATAGAAACCAAAAGTGCGAGCAAAAATACTACGGCTTTTGCAATTTTTTGATAGTTTATTTTTTCATTGGAGAGAACGAGCATTATCGGTAAATAAATACTCACAGCAATTAAGTTTGCCACTCCAGTATCAAGTTTCCAAATAATTAATGCGATAGTGAAGAGAAAAACAAAAAGATAGTCAATTGTTTTTTGCGTTTTGATAGCCTTTTTAACCATAAAAAGTGTGAAAAGACAAAGCAATAAATGAGCAAAGAAAATTTGAAAAAGAAAGGGAAACGAAATGATGAAAAATACAGAGAAAATTGGTGAACAAAATAATTTGTTCAAGAAATAATAGATAATAAAAAAGTAAATTATGAAGTTAAAAAAACTATAAACTTCATAGTCAACCGGATGTGAATATCCAAAAATAATACTGTAAATGATTCCGTACCATTGTTCAGAAAACACATGGGAACTCATAAAATCTACAAATGGAATTTCTTGAAATTCAAAAATTCGCATTATTGCATTCGCAGGATTTGCTAACTCAAATAAATCAGTGGCGTGTTGCATTATTGGAAAATAAAAACACAGCAAACCAAAGGCAAGTATTGCTCCTGGTCCAATAAAATATTTATACAAAAACAAGGTGGACGGAATTTGTTTTTTCCTCCTAATAAAAAGTATGAAATGTATAAAAAGTGTTACAATTATAAGTAGTGCATATACTTTTTTATAACCAAAGGAAAAGTCATTGTTTAAGAAGTGGTATACGACATATTCCACTGATAAAAATGCTAAAAACGGTGTGCAACAAAGTGGAAGAATAAAAAATACTGCTTTTCTAAGTGTAAAAGAAAAAAACTGAATCAATACAAAAAGGCTCAGAATAATAACACTGACAGAAAGCCAATAAATCAACAGAAAAAAAGTTGAAGCCCCTGTTAGATAAATGACTGAAAAAGAGAGGATAAATGATAATGTTAAAACAATTCCTATAAATAAAGGGGAAGCTAATTTTCGTAAAAAATAATGGTTGATTTTCTTTGAGAGTATAAATAAAAGAATTAAAAATAAAAATACTGAAAAAATCCCATGATTTAATATTTCAGATTGTATTTGAATTAACTCAATAACTATAATTGAAATTCCAACAATTGCTACTTGGAAAAGACTTTCTTTTTGTTTTTTTTGAAATTGATACCTTCCAAATATCCATGAAAAAACAAGATACAGAAGTAATAAAAGGATAGTCCCTTTAAAAATTAATGAAAAAAACAATTGTACCCTGCTGGGGATTGAAACGTTGTCTAATGTTGCTTGACTAACAATAATTGAATCTAGTTCAGTCATTTGAAAGCTAACGTCTTTGTTGAGTTGAAAGAGTATATATAACGTAGCAAACAATGCAGAAACAAAAATATACCTGTCGCCAGTCGAAATAAGATTTGAAATATATCGAAAGTAGTTTTTCATTTTTTTATTCCAATTTTTGGATGCCGGATTTAATTCTACACCTTTTGCGCAAATATAGTCAATAATTGATGTTACGTTACAAAACTTACGCTTTGTAAAGATTTCTATTTATACTCGTCATTTTAACTAGTCCCCCCCCTTGTATTAGCCAAAAGAGTAGCAGCAGGATAGCAAACGAACTGAAAAATGATGGATTTTCATCGTTGGGTGCATTTCATTGTAAAGGTAATAAAAGCTAAATAAAGTTGTAAGTACCTTTCCTAAAATAGGCTTACACAAAATCTGCCATTTCATCCTCCACCTTGCGGAAATAAAACAAGCTAGAAACAAACAATACAAACACCATCACTACCGAAATCCAAAAGAAACCATCGGGTGCTGCTCCGCCAAACAAACTCCAACGAAATCCTTGAATGATGCCTGCCATTGGGTTGAGAAAATAGATTTTTGCTGCCCAACTTGGAAGTGTTTGCATTGCAAATTCTGCTGGATAGGCAATCGGGGTAACATACAAGCCAATCTGAACAATAAACGGCAATACGTGCTGAAAATCACGAAAACGAACGGTCAATGCACTCAACCAAATACCCGCTCCCAACGATGCCACCATTGCCAACAAAATAAACAATGGAGCTGCCCATATATTTGCCGATGGAACAACTTGGTAGTAAAACATCAAAACGATTAAAATCAACAACACTATGCCCAAATCAATTAAGCCAACAACGGCTTTGGACAAAGGAATAATCAAACGTGGAAAATAGATTTTTTTGACCATTTGCTGTGCCGCAATGATGGAATTTCCAGAATTGGACAACACATACGAAAAATACGTCCAAATGGCCATCCCCGAAACGTTGTATAGCAAATATGGGACTTCGGTTTTTACACCTACAAAACGACCAAAAACAATGGACAATATGGCAATCGTTACAACTGGTTGCAACAAAGCCCACAACAAACCAATGGTGGTTTGCGCATAACGTACTTTAAAATCGCGCCAAGACAATGTCCAAAACAAATCTTTGTAACGAATCAATTCTTTGATATTGGGAACAATAGAACGTTTTTTTGCGTCAATGATTAATTTATCCATCTTTTGGTTTTATTCATAAGTCTTTCTGGGCAACAAACATACACATTCCTTTTGAATTGATTGAAACAGATGAAGTGCTTATTTTTCTTCTACCACCAAAAAATCATCCGAAAATGGTTGTATGCTGGCAACAATAGCATCAATTAAGGGCTTGAAATTACCATCAGGTGCCAATTGCAAAAAATTGGTTGTTCTTTCTTGCAACCCACCTGCTGGAAAAAGACGTTCTTTCACCTGTTTGATGGTTTTCAATGCTTTTTCGTGTTGACGCTTTGAAGCTTTAACCAATTGATCTTCCAGCTGTTTCATTTGTTTATCCAATTTCACAAGTTCTGCCATAACATACGAATCCATCGATGGTTCTGCCGAATGAAATGTTTCAATAACCGTGTTTTTCAACACCTCAACGTGTGCTTGAATGGGTGAAAAATCAATGGCATCGCCTGCATTTTTTTCGAGATAAGCTGCCGTAAGTTGGTGGGTTTCTTTGAATAAATCATCGGTGGTCCAACCCAATTGCTCCATTTTTCCTTGTGTTGCAGCATCTATCCACAACAACGAATTTCTTGTTTTTAGCAATGGAAACGGAACATCAACAGCATCAAACACACCTTTTAATTGCAACCAATAATTGATTTCGCCCGCTCCACCAATATAACACAAATTGGGCAACAATACTTCTTGATACAAAGGTCGCATAGACGCATTGGGCGAAAAATTTTGGGGAGAACGTGCAATCCATTCAGCCACTTCTTGTTTTGAAAAAATTCCTTTTTGCGGAATTTCAATAGCATCTCCTTTCGGAATTAATCGCTCACGCATGCCGTTTTCAATGTAAAACAAGTTGTATTCGCGCGGCATTACTTGCTGTTTTCCACCGTGCACCACCAAACGTTCGGTAGTTGCCCGAATAGCAGGAAACGCAAATTGCTCCAACACTTCTTTTTGCATTATCAGCACAAAAGCTTGTTTCAATTGCGCATCATCGCCATCAATTATAACAACACCGTATTTTTCAAATAAAAAATTCACCAATCGACGGAAAGCAGCGGCATAGTTATCGCCTTTTAACTGTTCCATCCATGCAAAAACATCACTTTGCGGATGACTGGCAAACAATTCTTTCAATTGATCCAGCACTTCTTGCCAACCTGTCAAGTCAAATCGACCAACGGGGCCTTTTTGCGTTGTTTCCCAAGTGAGTGTGCGATTAAACAAATGAAACGATTTTATTTCTTCGTAATCGTGATCTTCGGTTGCCATCCAAAATACAGGTACAAACTGCGAATCGGTGTATTTTTGCGACAATTCGGTACACATACGCACAACATGCGCAATTTTGTAAATAAAATACAACGGACCCGTCATTGCCACCAATTGATGTCCTGTTACAACTGTAAACGTGTTTTCTTTTGCCAACAAATCAAGGTGGTGCGCCACTTTATCAGATAGCGCAATGTTGGCATATTGTTGTTTGATGGCTTGCACCAATTGTTGTCGCATTTCCATCGAATACGCGTTCTTTTTCACCAACAGTTGTTGTTCAAAAGCAGCAACAGAAAACGGTTGTGCAATAAACTTGGCATAGTGTTGCTGATTGTAGCACATGTCCAATTGTTGTTGAGAAAAATATCCCGTATTTTTTCGATGAATGGCTGTAACTTTCATGGTGCAAATTTAATGATTTTACTGCACAATTAATTCCTTGTTCAAAATACTATTTAGAATAATTCTAAATAAATTGCAATTTACAACAAAAAAATACTAACTTTGGCAACAAATTAAGCAATGGCAGAAACAATCAAATATTCTAAAATTCACGCTTTCTCAGAACATGCAGCAGCAGTTTACACCCTTCAATTTGATGGGAAATTCCTTTATTCGGGTAGTGCAGATAAATACGTTGTTCGTTGGGATGTGGAGCAAAAAAAGCAAGATAAATTTGCCATTCAAATACCGCTTACCCCCTATTGCATTCAGCTGTTTGACAACAACACAAAATTGGCGGTTGGTTTATCCAATGGTGATGTTCATTTGTTTGATTTAGACAATCGAAAAGAAATTAAATACATCCGTTTACACAAAGCGGGAGTTTTTTCAATGGCCGAAAACAAAACAAAACGACATTTATACATTTCCGATGCAGATGGCTTGCTTTCTGTTTGGGATATAGACACGCTCACCCTCCTTTTACAACTTCCATTTGACAGCGATAAAATTCGAAAAATTGTTGTTTCCAACGATGAAGAAACGCTTTATTTATGTTGCAAAGATGGCTATGTTCGCTCGGTAGAAACAACTTATTTCAACCAAAAAGATGAATTTTATGCACACAACGATGGTGTTGGAACTATTTTGGAATGGGATAAAAACACGCTGATTACGGGTGGAAAAGATGCGATTATTCGCCTGTGGGATAAAACCACTAAAAAACAAATCAAAGCATTACCGGCACACAACTATATGATTTACAATTTGGTAAAGTTAAACGAGCACACACTTGTTTCTAGTAGTCGCGATAAAAGCATTAAAATTTGGAACATTCCCCAATGGACTGTTGCTCAAAAAATAGAATACAAACACGGTGGTCACCGCCATTCGGTCAATAACATCACACCAATCAACGAAAACACCTTTGCCTCCGCTTCAGACGATTCTAACATTATTTTGTGGGGAATATAGGTTGAGTTGAAGGTTTGTATTTTTTAACCGCAATGAGCTCAGAGAGAAATTAAAGAAAAACCGCAAAGGACGCTAAGAAGGCGCAATGAACGCAAAGAGGAAATAAATTTTAACCGCAATGAGCGCAAAGGTTAACGCAATGGAAGCAAAGGAGAATTAAATTGTAACCGCAATGAGCGCAAAGAAGGCGCAATGGCCGCAATGTTTTTCTCTGCGAACTCTGCGTGTTCTTGGCGTAACTCCGCGGTTAAGTTTTTTTTTAACCGCAATAGACGCTAAGAGAAACAATTCACAATTCATAAAAAATAAATAACTTTACAAAAAGAATCAAATCGAAAAAAAGTGTCTGAAAAAAATATTCTTAAAACTTTCACATCCGAATTACCTTATAATCAATGGATTGAAACTGGTTTTTTCACCATTATTTTTATAAAAGAAGGAACGATAGAAATGACGCTTAATTCTAAAAAAAATACAATACAAAAAGGTCAAATTTTAATCAATACTCCATTTCATAATACATTTCTAAACAATGTAAGCAGTAATTGTAGTGTAATTGGAATTAAATTCTCAATAGATTATTTAAAAAACATCAGTATTCTTGCCGAATTTTATAACACTGTGCCCTATTTCCAATACCATTATTTACCCGTTTGGAAATTAAATGACAATGAACAATATTTGGTGCAATCGTTATTAGAAAAACTGAAAAATAAAGAAGAAAACAAGGACAATCATACATTTGGAAATCAACTTTTTAATGTGGTTTTCAGTGAATTTATAATTGAACTATCAGAAATAGGTAAAAATCAAGATAAAAACGTTTTTCATAATTATAACAGACTAGAATACATTACCTTACAATTTTATATTCTAGCAAAAAAATATTATAAAGAACAACCTAAACTGAGTTTTTATGCCGACAAATTAGCTGTTTCAACGAAATATATTTCAGAAACAATAAAACAAGTTACCGGCGTCACTGCTAAAGATACGTTGGTCAACCTCCGAATGGCGTATGCTAGAACGGTGTTGGCAACAAGTAATATGGACGTTGCTCAAATTTCAGATGCGTTGTGTTTTGATTCTTCTGCTTCGTTTTCAAATTTTTTCAAAAAGGAAGAAGGTATTACTCCAAAAGAATATAGAAAACTACATCATACGTAATTTTCACAAATTTATCGGTAATTTCTCAATTTATTGTTAAGTAAAACCTCCGTAACTTTGTTAGAATGAACATTTAATTATTTAGTTATGAGCAATGAAACCATTCAACAAAGTGTAGCTCGAATTTTTAGTCCAACAAAATTAGGACCCATCACATTACCCACGCCGGTAATAAAAGCTGCTACAAGTGAAGGCAGAAGCCCTGAAGGAAAAGTAACCCAGGCTTTAATCGACTTTCATTTAGGATTTATAAAAGGAGGAGTTGGTATGACAACCTTGGCCTATTGTGCTATCTCGAAAGCAGGTTTTGCTGCCCCAGGAGAAATTTTAATGGTGCGAGAAAACATTGATGGCTTGAAAAAATTTACGCAAGCTATGCACGATGCTGGTGGACTAGCTTCTGCGCAACTTGGACATGCCGGACCAGTAGCTACTAAGCAAATCACTGGTTTTCAACCTGTCGCCCCTTCCAACTTTAGAAACCCAACAAGTTTCCAAAAATGCCGTGAAATTACTTTAAAGGAAATGGAGGAAATTAAAGAACAATTTGCCGATGCTGCCGAAGTTGCTGCAGATTCTGGTTTTGATGCCATTGAATTGCATTTCGGACATTTGTATTTGGTTTCTTCTTTTATGAGTCCATGGATCAATAAACGTAAAGACCAATATGGTGGTTCAATTGAAAACAGAACTCGTTTTGCCAAAGAAATATTGTTGAAAGTAAAAGAAAGAGTAAAAGACCGATTGGCAATAATCATCAAACTTTCTATGGATGACGGAATTAAAGGATCCATTTGGTTGGATGAATCAACTCAAACAGCTAAAATTCTTGACGAAACTGGTGCTGTAGATGCTTTTGAATTGACAATGGGTTCTTCTGTATCTAAACAAATGTATCTTTTCCGTGGTGATACAGATATTGATGGAATGGCAGCTACTCAAAAGGGAATTTTTAAATTAGGTGTTAAATGGTTTGGTAAGAAAATAATTGGAGAATATCCTTATAAAGACCTATACATGTTGGAGGCTGCTAGACAATTTCAACCTATTGTAAAAAATGCTCAACTTATTTTGTTAGGCGGAATCAATGATTTTACCCATATTTCAAAAGCGTTTCAAGAAGGATTTGATTTTGTTGCGATGGGTAGAGCTTTGTTGAGAGAACCAGAAATCATCAACAACATTATCAAAGATCCTTATAAAAGTGGATTGTGCATTCACTGCAATAAATGTATGTTTTCGGTGTATTCAACTACCAATTGTGTATTCACAAAAGAATATGCAACTTCTTCTCAGCAAGCAGTTTAAATTAGCAGTTAAACAAATTTAAAAATAGTAACCATCATTAACTTTTAGGAGTTGGTGATGGTTTTTTTATTCTTCAACTTACATCAACCACTCTTTTTGAATCCCATCCAACATCTCCAACTGATTGGTTTCACGATTAATGCGTGCAAAAAAATGCGTCAACCCATTGGTGAGCACCAAAAAATCAACGTTCAATTGACGATTGTATTGAGCAATTTGAAAAAAAACGGACTGATTTACCTCCACCGTGGTTGCTTTACATTCAACAATCATTTTGGCTTTGCCCGATTTATCAAACACCACCACATCGCACCGTCGGGTTAGATTATTGACCGTAATGCCATATTCCGAAGCTATGCGTTCAATCGGAATTTCAACCACCACAATTAAATAATGAATAAAATGTTGACGTACCCATTCTTCGGGAGTAAGTACCAAAAATTTCTTGCGAACGATGCACCAAACATACAATTCGCCCTTGCGTTTTTCGATTTTTAAAGGAGCTGGAGGAAGATTCAGCGCTTGAACAATCCCCATTATTGATTGCGTTTTAATCCCATAATCAACAACTCGATGCTTTTGTATTTTAAGTCAAAGACTTTTCCAAGCACCTCACTGGTTAAATTTCCTTTGTAGATATAAACGCCACTTCTAAAACCTGGGTCGTTGGCAATTAAGTTTTCGCAACCACCCACATTTCCCATTTCCAATAAAATAGGTGAAAAAATGTTGGACAAAGCAAACGATGCTGTTCTGGAAATGCGCGATGCAATGTTAGGCACACAATAGTGAATAACACCGTATTCAACAAAAGTTGGTTTTTTATGGTTGGTAATGCGCGAGGTTTCAAAACACCCTCCTTGGTCGATGCTTACATCCACAATTACCGAACCGGGCTTCATTCCCTGCACCATTTCTTCGGTTACCACACAAGGTGTTCTTCCCAACGATGCACGCAAGGCACCAATGGCAACATCGGCACGTTTTATTGCTTTTTCCAATACTTTTGGTTGAATCACCGAGGTATTGATGCGCTGACCTATTTCATTTTGTAAACGTCGCAAGCGCGATAGAGAATTGTCAAACACACGCACATTGGCACCCAAGCCCAAGGCAGCACGTGTGGCATATTCACCAACCGAACCAGCACCAATTACCACCACTTCTGAGGGTTGCACACCTGCCACACCCCCCAACATCATTCCTTTACCTTCGTTGTAAGAAGACAACAATTCACCAGCAATTAATACGGATGTTGTACCAGCAATTTCACCCATGGTGCGCACCACCGGAAAAACACCTTGCTCATCGCGAATATAATCCCAAGCCACTGCCGTAATCTTTTTATTCATCAATTTTTGCAAGGTTTCTTTGGGCTGCGTTGTAATTTGCAAAGCAGAAATCAGCGTTTGATTGCCCGGCATTAAATCAATTTCTTTATCGGTCGGTGGTGTTACCTTAAAAATGATGTTGCATTTAAAAATTTCTTCACGGTCATAGCAAATTTCGGCACCTGCCTCGCTGTAATCACGATCAGTAAATTTGGAACCTTCACCACTTTTTGTTTCAATTTTTACACGGTGACCGTTGGAAACCAACAAAGAAACCGCTTCGGGCACCAACGCCACACGATTTTCCTGAAATGAAATTTCGCGCGGAATTCCAATGTATAAACTTCCTTTGCGATTGGCAACTTCCAACATTTCTTCTTGTGGCAACAATGTTCCTTGCTGCATCAAGTGTTTCAATAATTCAGGATCGGTTTTCATATTTCTCTTTGGGGTTAATTCCACTTACGAATATACGACCAAAAAGCGTGAAAATCGAATATTTTCTGTTATTTTTTAACAAATCGCCTTTTGAAAACTTATTTTTAACGTGGGAAGTGGAAGAATTACTTTCTAAAAGCAATTCCTAACTTAAATTGCTAATTTTTTATGATTCAATTCTACATTAAAGCTCACTTTTGCGCCTAAGGCTTCAAAAACTTTCAAAATCGTTGTGAAACGAGCATCAGTTGCACTGTTTTCAATCTTGGAAATTTGTGCCTTCTTCACGCCAACAAGTTGACCCAACTCTTCTTGAGTTAACTGCTGTTCTAGTCGAGCTTGTTTAATGGCATTTCCAATTAAATCAAGTCTTAATTCATTTTCAAACGCATCGCGCTTAACAGTTCCTTTTTCTCCAATAAAATGGTCTGTCAACTCTTCTAAACTATACGTTTTCATTATTTTTTGTTTTTTGTTTTAAAATATTGTTCTCTTAAACTTTCTGCTTTTTCAATTTCATGTTTTGGAATAGCTCCAGTTTTCTTTATTATTCCATGTGTTGATACAACCAAAGTATCTGTTTTATCTGTTTTATCCCAAAAAGCAAAAAGTCGTATATACATTTTATTATACTTAGTTCTAAACTCCCATATTTCACCCTTTAATTTCTTTAAAAGTTCTTTATCATTAACAGTCCGTGACTTCCAAATGTTGTAAATAACTTTTTCCCTAGTCTTTTCGTTTAGATTGCCTAAAAACTCTTTAGCATCTTCTAAAAATAGTACACGAAATTTATATTCATTCATTTGGCAGTAGCTTTACACAAAAATAAATGTTTCTTATTTAGGAAACAAGTTTTTTGATTTTTTTTCTCTATTTTTATAAAGTTCACACAAATTCCCTCCCATAAATTTTATTTATACGATTATAAACATTTATTATGAAAACTTTGAGAAAAGTAACGTATCTTTGGAATGAAATTTTTGTAAAACATTAAAATAAAAAGATATGAGCATTGTAGGAAGAGAATTCCCATCTATCGAAGTAAAAGCAATCGATAAATCTGGAAGCACATTTACACTTGACGTGTTTGAAAAAGCAGTAAGCGAAAAAAAGAAAATCGTTTTGTTTTGGTATCCAAAAGACTTCACGTTTGTTTGTCCAACTGAATTACATGCTTTCCAAGCTGCAGTTGCAGAATTTGAAAAAAGAAATACATTGGTAATTGGTGCTTCTTGCGATAGCGCTGAAGTACACTTTGCTTGGTTGACAACTGAAAAAAATAAAGGTGGAATCCAAGGTGTAACTTACCCGTTGATTGCAGATACAACACGTATTCTTTCTGAAGAATTGGGAATTTTAGATTACGATCAATTTGACGAAGAATCAACTGGAGATAACGTTACTTACAGAGCAACTTATTTAATTGACGAAAAAGGAATTGTATTCCATGAATCAATCAACCACATGCCATTAGGACGTAACGTGGATGAGTTCATTCGTTTGGTAGATGCATACACACACGTGCAAAAACACGGTGAGGTTTGTCCAGCTAACTGGCAAGAAGGTAAAGATGCAATGAAAGCAACTGTTGCTGGAACTGCTGAATACTTAAGCAAACACTAGTCATCAGACTATTTCTAATTTTGACTAGTCCTAAATAACCGATACAGATTATTAAGACAAAAATAATTAATTATATCCCAGTAAAGACGTCTTTACTGGGATATTTGTTTTTATAAGTTCTTATTTTAATTTGATTTTGTAGATGCATTTGCTCTGGAG
>JAKQEZ010000649.1 GCA_029558435.1 Bacteroidota bacterium | reverse complement strand
CTTGAATAGTGTTGATATAGTTGCTCTCATTAAAAGCATAACTTTGCATAACTTCTTTTTGCGAATTGATAATTTTCTTGTTACTTCTATAAATAATGTAAAAGTACATTGGCACACTCAACAACGAAATCAACCCAATTTTCCACGAATACATAAACAAGAAAACCATTGAAATCATTGAAACCAAAACATCAATAACTAAACTACTTGCTAGCATTTTGATTACTCGTTGTACTCTTTGCGTATCGTTTAATCGTGCCACTAATTCGCCTATTTTTCTTGTGTCAAAAAAAGGTTTTGGCAGTTGTAATAAAGAAGAAAAGAAATTGGCATTGATTCTATTGTTAAAATCTTTAGATTGTTGCAACAAAAAGAACTCTCTTAAAGCGCCAATACCAACTCTAGCCAAAAGCAAAACACTCAATAAACCAATTCCTGAAATTAGCTTTTTGATATTATTAGATGGTAAAATATCATCAATTAACTTTTGAGAAAATAACGACATAGCTAAACCTAAACCCGCTACAAAAACACCTAATAAAACCGAAATCCAAAGTAATTTGTAATCTTCTTTTAACAAGTTTAAAAACCATTTCTTTTGCGAATTTTTCTCTGTTTCCGCTTTTACAAAATGCTTGTTTACTTCGAGTGTTAAACAACTTTTTGAAACCCAAATTCTGTTTAATTCATCAGCAGATAAATAATAAATTCCTTTTGCTGGGTCGCCAATTAAAAAGCCATTTTCAGCATCATATTGATAGCAAACCACATAATGTTGTAATTGTTCTTGAATAACAACATGCAAAATCACGGGTTGTTTGTGGTCTATTAACGCTTGAATGTCAGCTTCGCAACCTTCGGCTGTAAAACCTATTTGGTTAGCCACTTGATACAAACCAAGCATGGTTGTTCCTTGCTTTGTTGTGCCACTTAATTCTCTTAATTTCTCAATAGAATTAGTGCCACCATTTAGTTTTATAATACTCATTAAACAAGCAACACCACAATCTGACTGGTCAAGTTGTAGCGTATGTGTTTTTTCGATATGTTTTTTGTTCATTATTATTTGT
>JAKQEZ010000622.1 GCA_029558435.1 Bacteroidota bacterium | reverse complement strand
CAAGTCAATGAACCTGTCAGACTGAATAAGTTTGTCATATTGTTTTTTAAGTGCTTTATATTCTTTGTCCTCGCTGTTTATGCTTCCTCTTTGAATTTGATAATGTCTTAAAAACTGTCTGATAGCAGGGTTTGTTGTAATTTCCTCAATTTGGGAAAAGTCATTTGTTTCAATAATTGCTTTTGCTTCGTCCCAATTTCCGCTTGACTTAATAGCTTTATATTCCTCTCTCCAAATGTCAGTGTAGCCAAGTTTTTTTTCAAAAACACTTCTGTAAACAATGTATGTTTCTGGCATATAAAGAATTTCATAAAACTCTTCTAAGTCGTTTCCAAATGCTTTATGAAAAAATGAAGTCTTGTCGTTTTTAGTGGCTGGTGCAACAATACCCTTTGTAACATTTAATACAGATTGAATTGCTCTGATAAACTTCTTGTTCCAATGTTTACCTGTGTATTCTCTGTGTTTAGCATCTTCTCCAAACAATGGAATATATTTCATTGGGAATGAGAAAATGTCAATATTGTAATCCTTACAAAGCTGAATGTTTATTTCTAAACGATTATAAAGGTCTTCGGGTTTGTCGTTGAAATTGTAAAGGATGTAATTTGAAAGTTCCTTGATACCATATTTTGCAGCCAACTTGACTGCATTGATATATTTATCCTTCATACCAATGTAATCAAATGCAATTCTCAATGGACGGATTGGAATTTCACTCATTAACTTCATCAACTCGTCAGTTACATATCTTGCATCCGTTCCCTGATTAAAGTCAACATAGCGTTGTTTCGGTGCTTTGTTTCTATATTTTTCGTTTAATTCTTTTAGCTCTTTGTATGCTGCAAGCAAATTCTCCTTTGTCGTTGTTTCAAAGTTTAGAAGTTGGTAATTGTCAAGCACATTGTATGCAAATTGTTTGTGTTCACCTTTTAATCGTGTCAGTAATTCTTGAAAAAGGTTGAATGTTCTTTTGATATATGCCTTCTGATTTTTGTGTGTCCTTAAATTTTTAACAGAAATGTCGAGTTGATTTGGCTCAATAAAAGTTGCACCTTTTACAAACCCCATCGCTTTGATTTCTTCAATGATTTCTGGGAAATTTGGAGAAGCAAGAACATTGTTGTCCATCAACAACAAATTCTGTTGTTCGCCAAATTTCTTTTTGATTGCAAAAAATTTATCTGAAGTTTCAATCTTCGGTTTGTATGTCGGTTCAAGAATTGGAACGGAACAAA
>JAKQEZ010000549.1 GCA_029558435.1 Bacteroidota bacterium | reverse complement strand
AGAATTGAAATCAATCCCGCTTTTGCAAGCAAGCTTTCAACGCTGATTTATTCTCAATTCTGCACGTAAGCTTGCCGCTTACCCTTTCAATTGCAACTATTGATATTTATTGCGCTGGTTCACAATTGTTTACAACGGTTCTCGGCTTTGCGAAGTGGCGGATTTTCAGCACAAATGCTCAATTGAAAAACTGAACTTGAACCTTGCACTAAACTGTCATAGAAGCACTGCACCCGCCATTTTGCAAAACCGATGTTAGCGGTTCGCCCTTCTTTTCTGTCGTCACTTTGTCGGTCTGTGGTGCGTTGGAACAGACACACTCTTTGCCAAGTTTTGGACTGTGCGTTGGCTTGTGCGACTTGGCAATGTGTGTGGCTGTTGTGTGTTGGCATATTCTGTTTTTTAAATCCAATCCATTACTATTAATTGTCTTTTGTATTCCGTCAAAACTTTGTTTACTAATACTTCACCATTGTAAAGTCGTTCGTAAGTTTCTCGGTCGTCATCACTACTTGGAAAGTTTGCAGTCGCTGTATCGTTTGCAATGTCAAGTAAGTGGGCTTTCAAGTCTGTCAAACTGTTCAAAGTTGTTGAAGGTGTTCCTGTCTGCCAATAGTCGTGCAACACCACTACATTGTTATAGTCTTGCCACTCCGCAACGTCAAGCAATTCTTTAATTCTGTCATATGAATACTGCTCGGCAAAATTGATTTCATTTTCTGCTGTTAGTTCTTCAATTTCTTCTTGCCAAAAATTGTCAATGAATGCAAGTATTTCTCTTTTTGCATTTGGATAGTTGTCAAGCTGATTAATTGGAATTCTACGATTATGAGCAACGCAGTTTCTTACATTTTCAATTGGGTCTAAAAGTCGGCTTACATTTCTTAAAAAGGCTAAATGCCTTTGCTCAATGATTCCCCTTGAACTCACATACTCACGAAGCAAGTCATAAGTTTGATTATTCATTATTAATGGTAAAACTTCTTTTTGAGGAATATCTTTTGGGGTGTCGAATTTTAAGTATTGTTTGAAAGTCAGATAGAAAAATTTGTTTTCAAGTCGTCTTACAAGTTCTTCGCTTCTTACATCTTCTTTATTTACAATTTGGACTTCAAACTCTTCAAAAATATCTTGGTTTTTGTCGTCATATTTTGAATAGAATATGTATGAGAAAACTTCTCTTATTCTCATTTCAATATCCGCTATCTCCAAATAAATGTTTTTGTATGTTTCAAGGCGCAAGTCGTCTGCGTATTTGATTAATTTAAAAAATCCGTTTTCCTGCTTTAAACGATTTGCAAAGCCTTCTATAAGTTCTTCATATTTAGAAAGGTCATAAATAGTTTCATCAATTTCAACTTGAAAGTAGCATAACTGCTCTCCTGATTGAAGGTTTTTATTCAGCTTTATCGTAATGAAGTCAAGAGTTGTTTCAAGGTTTATTTGATTATACAAATCGTCTTGCAATGTTAGGTGTAGCGATTTGCCAATAACTTTTAGTAAGTCATTTTGATATGTATGTAGTATCTGAAATGTTATTCTCATATCAACTCAATATTAAGGCTTCAATTTCCTGTTTTGCATTTTCAAAATCTGCTTTGGCATCAGCTTTTAATTGTTCAGCCCTTTCAATAAATGCCTTAATGTCGTTTACGACTTCTTGTTGTATTGATTTATCAGGAATAGGAATGTAAATGTTTCTTAGTTCTTCTGCTGTAATGGCTGGATAACTTCCACCGCTTGAACGCTGTAACATTTGTTGTAAACAGATTTGCGTTCTAAGAATGTAATAAAGATATTCTTTGCTTATTAAGTCCGTTTTGAGATTCCTTAAAATTGCAAAGCCTGTTGAAGCTATATAGCCATCTTTGTCTGCATCAATTAATGAAATTGCACCCCTGTGAGGTCGAGTTGTTGATACAATAATGTCGTTTGGCCGAACTACCATTTTTGCTCTGCTCGGTGCTTCCGAAATTGGAACCATTGAAACATTATTGATTTTACCACTTGATAAATCAATTTCGCTGATTTCTATATATGGAAATTCATTTTCAAAGCCATCTTTTTGATTCCAAGATTCTTTTGAAAAATCTACAATATCACCTAATTGAGCATTTTTCGTTTTTCTGATATTGTCAATTAAGGCTTTAAATGAAGGTAAATAGAAATGAGGGTCAAAACGATTTTCTAAGTTTGAAATCTTTATACTGAAATTACTTTTGTCAAGAACTTTGGGGAATTCAAATCCAATTTTATTTGCAATTATTTCATCAACGCTTTGGACAATTTCAATAGCGTCCTTTATTTTCTTATTTTTCTCTAAAGTCGCTTTTTCAATTAGTTTTTCAATTTCGTTTTGATTTTCTTTTGGAAGTTTTGGTATAGAAATACCGTCTAAATTCTCTCTGCTGATTACTGGTTTTCCGGAACCTTTAATGCTTTTGAAAAATAATGCTTTACCAATGGTTGTGCTTAAATATGTAGAAACATAATAAGGGTTGAATTCTTCATTGACTTTTATTCTGATTACATTATCGCTGAATGCAAAACCTTCTTCATTTGAAGATATAACGCAACAGTCTCCAACGCCTACACCTACTCTTACGAATAGTATATCATTTTTTTCGGTGGTTTTTCCTTTATAGTCCTGACTTACATATGCAATTTCATCTATCTCAGGATATATCATCCGAACATTTTGAGTTCTGATATAAGGAATTCCATCATCTGTTTGTGGAATATTCTTGCCTGTGTCAAAAGAAGATATAAAATCCCTAAGATTTACTATTTCCTTTTTAGACTCACTTAGTTTTACTTCATACTCCCTGTAAGTGGGTAAATAAAACAAAGGGTCAATTCTACTTTGGATTTCGCCCCAATTGGTGATAAAGACTTTATCTTTCCAATCGGGGCTTATACGAAAAAAGAGGGTTCTTTTTGAAATTCTCTATATTGTTCCAATACAAAAGGAAGTTCGTTTGCATCATCTCTTCCTGTTGCATCATATCCAATTTTTTCGGCAATTGCCATAAAAATTGGATAATCTTCTAATACTTCGCCTTTAGCTTTTCTTCTTGCGAACACTAAACTACTTTTTACACCTGCTCCAAAATGGCTAAAAGCAAATTGAGGTAGGGAAATGATTGCCGTAATTTGACACCTTTCTAAAAGTAAATCCCGAACATAGGAAAGTGAAGAGTTGGTTAGTATGCCGTCAGGCAATACTAAACCCATTCTTCCTGTTCCTTCTTTCAAAAAATCAATACATCTTTCAATGAATAGGATTTCCGTTTTTTGATTTTGTCTGCCTTCTCCTAATTTAAATTGGTCAAGATACTTTTCTTCTTTTTCGGCTTTTCTCACTATTGCACCAAATGGCGGATTAGCTAAAAGCAAGTCAAAATGATTTTCTTTAAAGCCCTTGTGAATTTTTTTTATGTTCTTGAAAAAGTCTAAGCTGTCAGTGCTGATTACGTTTGTATGTCCGTCATCGTGAATAATCATATTCATTTTGCAGATACGGGCAATTTGGTCGTTTATCTCAACTCCATAAAGATTTTTCTTTGCGAAAGTGTGCCAAATGTCGTGTCCTTCTTCTGCTCCGTAATCTTCAATGGCTTGGTGTCTAACTGTGTCTAATGCAGCAAGTAAAAAGCCACCGCTTCCGCAAGAAGGGTCAATTACTAATTCGGTGTGTTTCGGTTCTAATAACCTTACGGCAAAATCAATGATTGGTCGTGGCGTAAAAAACTGCCCCATTTTGCCTTTGAAATAGTCTATCATAAACTTTTCAAAAGCAACCCCTTTTGTGTCAAGGTCTGTTTTGTTTAGTGCCAAACCTTGTAAGTGTTCTACAACGCTGTAAATTACTTTTGGCTCAAGACGAATATCTTCTTTGAATACTTCTTCGTCTTGCTTTTTAGCTTCTTGGTAAATTTCATCTATCCTTTCTGCAACTTCCAAAGCTGTTTCGTGAGTTCCAATCTGAAAGCGATATGGTTCGTTTCTTTTTGTTCCGTCTTTTTCATCTTTCATCTTGCAGAACAACAACTTAGAAACTTCATCAAATGCTGTTGTCGGTGCAAGCTTACCACCTTGCCAAACTGTGTCGTGGCACTTTTCTAAGGCACTTATTAAATCTTCTCTCGTAACTACTTTTAAATCTTTATTCTTGTCACCTTTGATATACTTGTATTTTGGTGCTTTTCCATATTTTACTGGAATGTCCGCAATTACATTTTTTTCACGTTCATTTGGCTTGAAACCTGATACATCAAAAGCAGTCTTTGTATTTCCTGCTACAACTGCTGCATATTGGGAACGAATGCTGTTAGCGTTTCCAAATGCTTGTTCAATCGCTTGCTTAAATTCAGCGTCTGTAATTCCTTCTTTCTTACATTCAACAACCAAAAAAGGCTCTTTGCAGTCGTCATCAGAATAAACCACAATATCGGCTCTATCTTCTGGTGTTCTTCTTGGAACTGTTATCTCAATGTCAATACGATTTTTGGGATATTGATATGTCTGCACCAACTCAACAAAGTAGGAAGCCCTTACTTTTTCTTCGGGATTTTTGAAACTTGTCTGATAGTCTCTGTTGCAATGGTAAGTAATACGGCTCTTATCTTCATTAAAAGAGATAATTCCGCTTTTAAGTCCATTGTCTATATTTTGCAAAATTGGTGAAGTATTACTCATTCTGTCTTGTCTTATTTAATTCGTTTCAAAGTTAACATTATGCTCGGTGCGTTGGCAAAAAATGGCTCTTTTGGTTTTGCGAAGGGTCGGCTTGTGTGTCGGGCAAAACCAAATGTGCCATTTGTGCGTTGGCATTTTTCTGTCTATGTCGGGTCGTTATTTCTTGCACTGTCGTTGTCTTTTAGGGTGACCGCTAACGTTTGGCGGTATGAAATGTTGCCGATTGCGGGTGATTTCCTGTCAAGTTACACAAAAGTTGAAGCGGGCTTCAGCCCTTGAATAACCTACTGAGCCGGCAATTTTTTATACCGCGTGTTGTGCGTTCGTGCTTTATTTTGTTTTAAAATTTATCATTTTATATCTACTTACAAATCCGCTTTTTTCAATAGTTTTCTGTGATGCTATATTCTCTATTGCACATCCGCAACTCGGTTTCAAGTTGTTTTTAATAGAGAATTCTCTCAGGTTTAAAATAATCTGAGAACCAATGGCATTTCCTCTTTTTGAAGGGTGAACCCATACTCCTAAATCACAAAAATTCCAATCAGGATGTGTCCTTATTACCATACCACAACCAACAAATTCTTCGTTTTTGTAAAATTCAAAAACATTCTCATTTTTTACAAATTCAATTAATTGCTGTTCTGTCTCAAAAAGTTCATTTATTGATTCATCTTGTCCGAGCAATAATCCAACTGATAAAAGGTCTGCCTTTTTCATTTTTATAGTCGAGTCTTTTTTTATCAATGGCTCAACATAATCACGATATAGAAAACCTATAATCGAATACTCAAGATTGTTTAACAAACAATTGCTTAACAGAAGTGAATCGAATGATTTGCAGTAAACATTCGTTATTGATAAGTCTTTCAGGACTTGTCTGAAAAATTCATTACTGCTTGAAATGTATTTGTCTAATACACAAAACTCTATCAAAACGCCATCATTGCTCCTAATTGTATAACCAATTTCATTATTTTCTTCTTGAATAATATAGTAATCAGAGCTACTTATCATTAATTCAATGAACAATTCTTGAAAATCTGGTAGTGAGTTCAAATAATCTGTTCGGTATTTTTTAATTTTATCAATTGACGCTTTTACAATTTTCATAATCAATCAAATAGCTTTAGTTGTCAAATCCTTTTTAAGATAAACCATATCTACAAGTTGAATATCACCATCGAACATGGCGTGGTCGTAATTGTCAATAAAAAAGTTCTCAACTCGATAAGACTTTTCAAATCCACAACTTTCATAATACGACAATATCCATGGTATTTCACCTGTACCGACAAGCATTGTTTTGTAATGACTTTTGTAGAAATCTGAAATGTAATTTATTAATTCTCTACCATAGCCTTTGTTTTGATATTTCTCATATGTTGCTATGTTTTTTAATTCGCAAGTTTCGCTATTTATTGCTACTACAACACAAACACTTTTCAAATCACCGTCAAATAATGCAAATAAATCGCCACTCGACAAATACTTGTCAATCATGTTTTCCTGCTCGTCTGCCAGCAACAATAAGTCAAGGAACTGTTTCTTATTTTTGATAATTTTCTCTATTCTCATCATAATTCTGCTTAATCAAAACGGTTATTTGCGTTCTGTTTTGTCATTGTGTTAAGGTTGCAGAACGGCTGCTAGCATGACGCACAACGTTTTGGCGCTTGGCGCAGTGGCGGATTACGGAGCACTTCACTGTCAATACACCACAAAAGTTGATGCGAGGTAGAATGTTCAATTAACCACTTCACCCGCCATTGAGCCAAGCGCCTGTTACCAGCTGGCGTTCTTGTCCACCGTGTCTGTAAACCATTGTCTGTGTTGAGTTTCCGTATCATCTTTCTTTGTCGTGTTGGGCTGTGCGTTTGGGTGTTTTATTTTTTAAAAGCGTTGGGAAAAATTTTGAAATTCTTGTCTGCGTTGGAAGGGTGGAAGCTCTTTTGCAAGCTTTGCTTAGTGCGTTGGCTTGTGTGGCTTGCAAATGTGCTTACACCTGTGCGTTGGCAATTAGTTGAATATCTCACGTATCAAATGTTTAATAGTTAGGTTTTCTAGTTTAATGGCGACAGGTCTTATGTTGTCTATACCTTCTCGCCAATGAAGCCTGTCATTGTAAATTATGCCTAACAGGTAATATGTTTCAGGAATCGTATGTCCAATTTTTTCACAATAATCTAGCTTTTTCTTTGTCCTGTGTTTGCTAAGAAATTCTGCCTTCTTCGATGGGTCAGCAATTTGATTGTAAATCAGTTCTTCAATTCTTACTCTAACTCCGAAGCAAATAGCAAGAGGGTCATAGTCGTGTTGGTCAGCGAGATATTTCTGAACTTCTGAAGCAATCATTTGATGAAACTTCAAAGATTCGCCCCAAGTGGTGGGTAAACCCAGTACACCAAATTCAGTTGCAATATTTATTGCTGTTGGTTCATAATGAAAATGATGTTTGTCAACTTGTGCTTGAATTGTGGGTTCTTCTCGTTTCTTGATAAGTTTTACAATATTGGGGTTTGATTGATAAGGAACATCTTTCAGGTAAACTACTTTTATCTTGTGCCTATTGAAGCAAAAATGATTGAAATATAAAGGGTCAAGATGTGTCATAAGTATTGGGAAGAAATTTTTCCCTTGCGACTTCATTTCTTCAATCATATTGGTGATGAAATATTGAAATGAAATCAAATTTGCATCGTCTAAGTAATCAAATATTTCATCTATAACTAGGATGCAATTTTGTTGTCTGAAATTTCTTTTTGCCTTCATCAACAATGTAATGAAAGAAAGCACATCTCTTTGTCCGTTTGATATTTCGTGAGCCTTAGGCCATTCAACTATTAGTGAATTGCTTTTCTTGTCTTCTTTTGGCCTGATACTATGTCTTGTAGTGTTGAAATTAGAGATTGTATTTTCATAATACTCTTTGTCGTCTTGATAACATAAGTAATTAACGGCTTTTTTAAAGTTTACTCCCATAGATTGAGCCACTTCAATTACTTGAAATGCTGCTAAGTAGCTATCAACATCAGTTTTTATTTCATCAAACTTTCTTAATATTTCTGATAGCTTTCTCAATTCTTCAATGGAATCTAATTCAGCTTTTTTATCTGTATCAATCCAAACTTTTATGGCATCACCTGTTCCACCTTGAGCATTGATTTCGTTTATTAAAGAGGAAATTGCCGCAGATACTTTTTTCTGACTGAATTTTAAAAAATTTATTTCCTGTGTAATATCCCACATTAGTGGAGCACAATTGAATACATTAGAAATATTGGGAAGAATTTTACCATTAACACCGAATGAAGTCTTTGCTGTACTTGGACTATAGGTAAATAAAACCTTAGCAGGAATTGTAGGAATTAAAACCGTGGGAGCAATCTCAAGTGATGATTTAACAATGACATTGCCACTGATATTCATTTTTGTGGCTTTAGCCATCAATTGACTATTTATTACAAAAATATCAAAATCATTGTTTATCGAATTTGAGGTGTCGTTTGCAGTAATTGTTCTTTGCCCAGCTGAATCTTCTATAGTTAAAGAAAGAAATGGTCTGTTTGTGTCAAGATCATTGTGATAGTGCTTTTGGTCTAACTCAATTTTTGACTTCTTTAATGAATCAAAGGCTATACTAAAAGAGCTTTTACCAAAACCATTTGGTGCAACCAAAATAATCGGCTTATTGGGAATAAGGTCTAAGTTGAAAACCTTGTTTCCTATTCCTTTTATGTTCGTTATCTCAATACTTTTTATTTTCATTCTTTACTTCTGTGCATTAATCCCTCTATTTATCAACTCTTTCACAACTCCGAACATCATTGCTGAAAAGTCTTCTTTGAATTCTTTGTTGTCGGAATAGAGTTTATAAAGGTCAAAGTTGGTGGTGATGTGTTTTAGCAATTCTTCACCCACGATTTTGTCGCTGGTGATTCTTGCGTTTTGTTCGTCTGAATATTTCAGTGAAGTGATTAACTCCTGATTCTTGGCAACATCATTGGCTATGTTTTCAGCCATTTGCCGAACCTTGTCTGCATCTTCAAAGTGTGTACCGTAGCGGTCGTTAAACGTTTGCAGAATGTTTGACAGTCTTTCCATTTCAGGCTCAGATGAACCGCCTCTCATATCGGTTGGTATGGGCTTTAATTCATCGCCTTGCTCCATAAAAATATTCGTAGTGGCTTCCAATTGCAATCGGTAGCTGTCCATATCAATGTTGTCCAAAATGCCTTTAGCTAAGTCAATAGGAGTGTCGCCACCTAATTTATTTTGAAGGTGATTCAAGAAGATGTAAAGCCTTTCCAGATATGGATTTTCAAAAGGAACAATTTGAGATAAGAAAATATAAAGGCGAACGTAGGTTTTCACTTTAGCCCTGAAATCTGCTTGTTGTTCTTCTGTCAAATCATTTCGGAATATTTCTGAACTGCTGTCCAAAATGGCGTGCAGTTGGTCAACGGGTACGTTTGCCAAAATCTTCTCCGAAAATTCAAAAACCTGCTCTTTGGTATAAACCTGAAAATTGTCCAATGCATCTTGCAAGTCAAACAGTTTATTCGGGTCGTTTGCTTCGCCTAAAATAGTACTTTCAAAATATGGCTTGAATGCCTTTTCAATATCTTCTGCTGCATTGGCAAAGTCCAATACAAACGTGTCTTTCTTTAGTGGATGGCTTCTGTTCAGTCGTGAAAGCGTTTGAACAGCATTTACACCGCCAAGCTTTTTATCTACGTACATAGTATGCAGTAGAGGTTGGTCAAAACCTGTTTGGTATTTGTTGGCTACAATCAAAAATCGGTTTTCGTTCTTCTCAAACTCACTTGGGATATTGGCACTTGAAAAGCCGTTTAGATTGGCTTCTGTTTGTCCGTCTATTTCGCCTGAAAAAGCAACTATGGCTTTGTATGGACTATTGATTTTTACCAAATAATCATCAAAAGCCTTTTTGTATTTCACGGCATTGGCTCTTGAACTAGTTACAAGCATCGCCTTAGCCAATCCACCCAATTTCCGCTTTTTGATAACTTCATCAATAAAATGGTCGGCTATCAAGGCTGTTTTTTTCTTGATGGCGTGCTCGTGGCTTTCTACATAGTGCTTTAATTTCTTTTGTGCTTTCAGTTTATCATATTCGGGGTCGTCCTCAATCTTTTTCAGCAGGGCGTAATAGCTCTGATAGGTGGTGTAGTTCAGCAAGACATCCATAATAAAACCTTCTTCAATGGCTTGTTTCATTGAGTACAGGTGAAATGCTCTGAACTTGGTTTTGTCGCCTTCGGGGTAGGGAACGCCAAACAATTCCAGCGTTTTGTTTTTGGGTGTGGCTGTAAATGCAAAATAACTGGCATTGGGCAACAGCTTTCTTGACTTTACTAATACCCGAATTAAATCTTCACCTGTTACCGTTTCTTCTGCATCTTCCACATCAACCATACTCGCAATGTCTTCCATTTCTTCTTCCACTTCGGCTTGCGTGGCTTGGTCAAGATTGAGTTTGGAGAGTGTTTCATTCAGTTTTCTTGCCATTTGTCCGCTTAGGCTGCTGTGTGCTTCGTCTATGATAATGGCAAAATTGTTTCCGGGCAGTTCTCCGATTTCTTCTACAATGTGCGGAAATTTCTGAATGGTGGTGATGATGATTTTTTTGCCTTCTTCCAATGCTTGTTTCAACTGTTTGCTACCTTCGGTGATTGCTTCTACCACACCTGCCACTTGCTGAAACTGCTTGATGTTGTTGCGTATTTGTGCATCTAACACCCTGCGGTCGGTAACGACAATTACCGTATCAAAAATGTTATTTTGACCTGATTTGTCGTGCAAGCCTACCAACTGATGAGCTAACCAAGAAATAGAATTGGATTTGCCCGAACCTGCCGAATGTTGAATCAAATATTTTTGTCCCGAACCTTTAGTTTGTGCATCTGCCAAAAGCATACGAACGGCTACCAATTGATGATAGCGTGGGAAAATCAATTTCTTTTCCTTGCGGGTTTTTATTTTTCCTTTCTCGTCTAAGTATTCTTTTTCCTCCGTAATAAGTTGGCAGAAATTCTGAACAATATCGGTTAGGCTGCTTTTGGTCAAAACCTCTTTCCACAGGTAATCGGTTCTGATTCCCTCATTCGGTGGATTGCCAGCCCCGTTGTTGTTGCCTTTGTTAAAGGGCAGGAAATAGGATTTTTCGGCTTTCAGGTGCGTACACATCCAAACTTCTTCTGTGTCCACTGCAAAGTTTACCATCAATCTGCCTAAGCGAAACATCTCTTCGTTGGGGTCACGGTCTTCTTTGTATTGCTTAATGGCGTGCTGCACATTTTGCTTGGTAAGTTCATTTTTTAGTTCAAAGGAAATCACAGGAATACCGTTGATGAACAGCACTACATCCAAGGACTTTTTGTTGTTGGGCGAAAAATACACCTGACGCATCACCGAAAACAGGTTGGCATCATACAGGGCTTTGGCAGCCACATTATACGATGAAACGGGCTGGTCGTAAAACAGATTGAGTTTGGTGTCGGTAAAGCCGTCTGTAATTCCTTTTCGCAATACTTCAATGACGCCTTTTGCCTGTATTTGGTCGTTCAGGCGTTTGATGATTTTTTGCTCGTACAGTTCTTTATGAAAGGCTTTGAGTTTAGCAACTGCTTTGGGTTGAGTGGCTTCTAAAAACTGAAAAAACAATTCCCTGTCCAAACAAGCCACATTATCGTAAGCCGTGTTTTCACGAAGCAAATAGCCGTTTTCATTGCTCAAATAATGGGCAATGTGGGCTTCTAATCCTTTTTCTGTGGTATCTGTACTCATTCTGTTTCTTCTGTTTGATATTCGGCTCCATCCTCAGCCGCAATACTCATTTCTTCTTCTAAGTCTTCATAGCTTTCTTCCTCACTTTCTTCCTCAGGTACTTCAAAGCCCCGCACATTTATTTTGCCTGTTACCGCTTCGTCTATTAATGTGGTTTTGTATTCTTCTACCAACGAAATTTCTTTTTCGATTTTTGAAATTGCTATGTTTATCACGTTCGTTTCTTCTTTGATGAATTTCACAACAGCTAGTTGTTCCTCTAGTGTTTTAGGGATTGTAACAAGAATATTATTGAGTATTCCTGTTGTCAATTGATTTATAGTTGAAGTAAAGAATAAACCTGATTGAGCTTTGAAACTTGCTGAGTTAAAAAAGTAATGTAAATAATGATAGTTAGGACTTCTTAGAATAGTCATAAATGCACCAAATGAACACCCCGCAGATTTCTCATCAATTAATGCGTTCTTCCCAATAAGCTTAATACTTCCATTTCTAGAGCAAATTAAAATATCACCAATTTTTGTCCTTTTGATTTCAGGAATTTCAGTTGTTACATAAACACAATCATCAAATGTAATATGTTCATTTTGTACGTTTGAAGACCTTAGCACTAAAGTGCCATTTTCTGCATTAGTTTCGTCTGATGGTGAATATGTGAGCCCAATTATAGCTTTCCCTAAATGTTTTATTTTCCTCACCTCCCAATTCTGCGGAATTTCCCCCAGCCACTCAATACCACTATCTTTCATTCTGGCATTAGGGTCTAAGCCTTTGGTAATGGCTTGATTGATGATGGCGGCTTTTTGCTCGTTGAGTAGTTTGATGAGTTGCTTTTTCTTGCGAATAAAGCGGTTGATTTTCGCCAGCTTGTAATCTAAAAATCGGGCAATGGCGGTTTGTTCTTCGGGGGTGGGAAGAGCCATTTTCAATGCACCAAATTGACTCCTTGTTAGTGTTGTTCTTATTCCAGTACCTTGTGAAAAAAGATACTTATTGAAGTCTTGTAAAAGAAAGTAGTAGTAATAATACTTGCTACTAATGTTTTCTCTAGGTGCAATATTGACGTAGGCAGATGTGATTATTCCTGTTTTATCAGAATGACCAACAATTCTTGGAGTTACATCCATATCAAAAAGACAAAGAACAATAGAATCAGGTCTAATTATTTGATACGTCCCCATATCTGAATGATGTTTTCCAGCACCACTAGCCATATCACGGAATATAACACCATTAACAGAAAGCGATAAAACTTTGAAGTTAGTGAAATCTGAACCAACAATTTCTTTTGGAAAAGAAAAACAACGTTTAGTATCTACTATTTCCCAATGACTGGGAATATTGGGTAGCCAACCAATATCAGTTGGTTTGTATGTATCGTATGTTTTAGCCTTATTCATTATTCCACAATTTCTTTAAGCAAACCATCGGTTTCTTGTTCTAATAGCAAAATATCAGCTGCAATTGCATCTAATGAACGCAAGGGCTGGTATTGATAGAAATATTTGTTGAAGGCGATTTCATAGCCCACTTTCATTTTGGTTTTATCGTACCAGGCATCAGGAGCAAAAGGCAACACTTCTTTTTTGAAATAATCGGCAATGCTTTCTTTCATTGGCACATTTTCAATGTCTTTCAGGTTGCTATCGCTTTTTGGTTTGCCTTTGCTGTCTAAAATGATGTTGCCCTTTTCGTCCCGTTCGGGTTGGTGTACGGTGATTTGGTAATAGCCAAAATCTTCATTATCAAATATTTTGCTGCATTCGTTTTCTTCAAAAGCAAAATAGAGTTCCTGAATTTTTTGAATATGTTCGGCTGCTAATTCTACACGCTTACTACCCAAGTTTTTTCGCATCTTTTGGTAAAATGCCTCCGAAGAAGCATTGATTAGTTGCACCTTGCCTTTTCTGCGTTCTTCTTTTACATTACTTAACAGCCACACGTAGGTAGTAATGCCCGTGTTGTAAAAAATATCGTTCGGCAGTTGAATGATACATTCCAACAAGTCATTTTCCAAAATATATTGCCGTATGCCGCTTTCGCTGCTGCCGGCATCACCCGTAAACAAAGCCGAACCATTGTGAACGGAAGCAATACGGCTACCACCGTCTTTCGGTTCTTTCATTTTCGAAAGCATATGCAGCATAAACATCAACTGTCCGTCATTGCTTCGTGAAGTCAAACAGGTTTCTTCCAACTCGCCTTTGAAGTTTTTAATCTTCAAATTGAAGCGTTTGTCTGTAATGCTTACTTTCTTTTCTGTTCCAACGTTTAATTTGTTGATGTCTTCTTTCCAACTCGTACCATAAGGCGGGTTGGTGAGCATAAAGTTGAATTTCAAATCGGGTTCAAAACCATATTCGCTAAGCGTTGAGCCAAACTTGATTTTGTCGGGGTCTTCGCCTTTCAGCAACATATCCGACTTGCAGGTGGCGTACATTTCGCCTGTGTTTTCCTGTCCGTACAAGTGAAAAGTGGCGGTGGATTTAATTTCTCCGTCAGGGTCGGTAGCAAACAGTTTGGATTGTGTCAACATAGCACCCGAACCCGCACAAGGGTCATACACCAAAAAAGTTCCTTTTTGAATTTTGTCTTTCACAGGCAAATACACCAAATGGGTCATCAACTCAATAATTTCTCTTGGTGTAAAGTGTCGTCCAGCGGCTGCATTGGTTTTTTCGTTGAACCTGCGAATCAGGTCTTCAAACATATAGCCCATTGCCATTGGCGAAATCTTGTCGGGGCTAAGCTCCACTTTCGGGTTGCAGAATTTTTCAATCAATGAAAAGGTGATGCCCGTTTCTTCAAAGCGTTCCAATTGGTTGCGGAACTTAAACTTTGAAATGATGTCCTGCACGTTTTCAGAAAATCCGTTCAGGTAGTCCAGAAAGTTAGTATCAATATTTTTTGGGTCAGCCAGCAACTTCTTCATTGTATATTGAGAAGTATTGTAAAATGCCAAACCCGAACCGTGTTGTTCACTCGTCAACAGTCCAGAAAGGTTGTCCAGCTTGCCTTTAAAGTCATTGTATGTTTTTAACACCTTATCCTTTGTCGGCTCTAAAGCCAAGTCCAATCTTCTCAACACCGTCATTGGAAGAATCACGTCCTGATACTGATTTTCCAAGTATTTATTTATCAATACATCATCTGCCACTGTCCAGATGAAGTTGATAATCGGTTGAAGATTCTGTGTATTTAAACTCATATTTTCTTTTAGTCTGTTCGTTAATTATTAGTCGTCCAATTTACAGTTTTTAATTCTGTTATGGTCGTATGTGCGTTGGCAAGAAACGGCTCTTTTGGTTTTGCTTGCGGGTTGGCTTGTGCGTAGGGGCAAAACCAAATGTGCCATTGTGCGTTGGCAATAGAATTTCAAAATTTTTGTGCGGTGGGAAAAAAAATTAAGACACAGAAGGGTCAGCAATGAGTGTCGGCTTACTCGCTGTCCGGTTGAAATATGGTCTGTATGTTGGTCACCTGTCAAAATGGTTTGTCTGTGTTATTTCGTTTATGTTTTAGTCGTCTGTTTATGGTTGCACTGTCGTCTTTTAGGCTTACTGGTAACGGTCCGGCTGGTAGGCGACGTGCCGTGCTGGACGGCTTTTCATTGAGCGATGGCCAACCTGCATGGCGCTTACCAGCCAGTTGTAAGCAGTT
>JAKQEZ010000535.1 GCA_029558435.1 Bacteroidota bacterium | reverse complement strand
CTTCTATTCCGCCAAAGCTACGCTTTGACGTTTTACAGAAAATAAAGTTAAAACACAAAGCGTAGCTTTGGCTACCGTTCGTGCCAGACCGAAAGTGAAGTGCCTTTAAATCCCGCACTACGTATAGCCCCGAACCGTTGGTTGCAAGCGTATTGAACCGCACTACTAAACAACAATGAGAGAAATTGTAGAACTTTCCGACAAGACAATTAACATTGATAGAAATGAGTTTCTGAAAGTAAAAGGTAGCATTGACACTAATTTGAACTATATCGAAAGTGGAAGTTTGAGAATTTTTGTGTTAGACGACTATGAAGAACAAACGATTAGGTTTGGTTACAAAGACAATTTAATAGTTTCGTTGGATTCTTTTTTGACAGGAAAACCTTCTGACTTATTTATTCAAGCCATTAAAAAGACCGTTGTAAAAGTCATCACCAAAAAACAATTTGATGAATTTTTAAAGAATGAAAATAATCAAAATCTATGGGCAAAAATTTTAGAAGACTTGGTTATTCAACAAATGGAGCGTGAAATTGACATATTAACCAACTCACCAAAAGAAAGATATCAACGAGTTCTAAAACGAAGTCCGCAACTTTTCCAAGAAATTCCACATCGACACATTGCCAATTATTTACGAATGAGTGCAGAAACTTTATCTCGATTAAAAAAATCTTGACTTCAATCAAGGTTTATAAAATAGACCTTTTAGACCTTTGCATAAAAATATAATTATGCAATCAGAGAAATTAATACAAACGCTTTTGGAACAAACAAGACAAATTATAGACCAAGCAGAAAAACTAAAATCATACGATTTGAATAAATTAACGTGGAAAGAAAATGAAATATCGTGGAGCATTTTGGAATGTTTGGAACATTTGAACTTATTTGGCAACTTTTATTTGCCTCAAATAGAAAGTAAAATAAAAAATTCATCTACTAAAACTGAAATCGAATTTAACAGTGGTATTTTAGGAAATTACTTTGCGAAAAGTATGCTACCAAAGGAAAAGTTGAATAAAATGAAAACATTTAAAGACAAAAATCCATTAAACGCAAATCTTGACAAAATGGTAATTGACAATTTTATTAACCAACAAATAAAACTTTTGGACTTGCTAAATAAATCAAGAAATGTGAGTTTAAACAAAGTAAAAATTCAAACTTCAATCTCAAGTTTAATCAAACTGAAATTGGGCGACACTTTTCAATTTTACATCAACCATATTATTCGACATTTGGCACAAATTGACAGAATACAAGCTACGATGAAAAACGCCTGACAGCCAACATCGGTTTGGCAATATGGCGGCTGAAGTGCTTCTATGTAACATTTGTGCAAAGTTCAACATTTGTTCTCCGATTGAAATTTTGTGCTAAAAATCGCCACTTCGCAAAGCCCCGAACCGTTAGGCAACATTTGGAAAAAATCCAGATTGAAAAAAACAAAGATTTAATCAAATTTATATAATATAAAACAAAATCCTTCGTTATCAAATTCAAAATAGAGCGTTTAATCACTCAACACCAAATTTATTAATAACTTAATTTTTAAAAAAACTGAAAAAACTGAAATTTTTAAGTCCATTGGCTTTAGTTATTACTGTTTTATTTTCGTCCTGTTCAACAAACTCAAGTGACGAAATGACCGTCGAAGCAACCGATAGTACATTATTGGCAAGAAAAGGTCAAAACTTATTATGGGACCCAGATTTAGTAGCCACAACCCACAATGATGGATTAGATTACATCTACACACATTTAGACGAAACTCCAATTTCTGACCAAAATCAAACAAATCTCTTTTTTGGAGATAAGTCGTTAGAGTTTGTGCTGCAAAATGGTTTAGATTCAAAATATGAAGAAAATGTTCCTGATGAATTCATTGATGATGACATTAGAGATTTTGAAAATACTTTAAGCACAAATCATAGTCAAGTTTTTTCTTATGAGTATTATTTTTTAAAAGATTTAATGTTGGATAGTAAAAAAGATATTGACACTAAAATTCAAGAGCTTACAAATTATGTACCAACAAAACAATTGAGAGATGATTATGAATATACTATGATTATTACAATGGCTAAAGTTGGAAAGTCAAGTTTAGAGTACTGGAAATCAAAAGGTGATGCTTGGCAATCAGCTTTAGGCATCAATACTGCTAAAAAAGATGGTGATTTTAATTGGAGTATTATTGGCTTTTCAGATGCTGCAGGTGCTGTCGGAATGGCAGCAGGTATGGTTGCAAATGGAAGTGCTGCTGCTATGATTGCTGCTGGAGGACCAGGTGGTGCTGTTGGAGTTGGACTTTGCATTGCAGCAGGTGGAATTATGTCTTCCGCATCTGCTTTTACAGGTCAAGCGATATTCGGAGGTTGGTTTGATTAGATTGTTATGGTAAAGAGAAGTATTATTACTTGGATGATTATTGTAGCAATTTTAATAATGCTTTTTATCTTTGACGTTATATCATATACCATTTCAATATCGGTTTTTATTGGAACTACAGTTGGAATAATATCAATGATTTTAGCATTAAAAAAAACCAACAGAGGAAAATAAAAACGTTGCCTAACAACGTATATAAAAAATAGCAGTTAAGAGCTAACACAAAAGTTAGTTCTTTTCTGCTATCTTTGTTTTAATCTAAAAAATGGCACACATAAACCTGCTACTTTTCATATACAAACACGTTGGGTGACATTATACCAAACAGACCGCAAATAAAGACACAATATGACATTTTCAGAATTCTACTCTAACAAAACAATTGAAATATTGACTGACCAAAGTACAGGAAAGACAAATCAAATATTTGTGCTTCTTGGACAAACAGAGTTAATTGATAAAGCTAATCTTTTAGACAACATAACAGACTTGGAGACTTTTCACTTGAATGGAAATGAAGATCTATTCGACAAAAATTGGTTTACAAATGTTTTTACAAAATTGAATTCTGAAAAACAATTCCATTTACTTTCCTTTCCTCAATTTAGTTATTTGATCAACTATATTGACAGTTCCTTCTTTAAAGACAGAGTAATAATAGTTCGAGATAATTTAAGACAACTTTTTCCAATAAGAAAAAATGAATATTTAGAAGAAAGTAGTGATGAAAATATCGAAACACGACCAGAAAAAATGCCAATATATCAGGCTGAACATATACAAATAAAAGATTACTTCTTTTATTCTGTAAAAACATTAAACGAAGACTTTACTACTATAAATCTTTTTGAAGAAAAGACAGAACTTATAGAGTCCGACAATTCAGATTTTGACAATATTGATATTAGTTCGGATCAAACTGCATTAGACTTCTTTTTAAATTCCTGCATTTTAGAGAACAATTTTCAAAAAAATGCAATTGTAAAGATTTACCCCAAACAGCCAATTAATAGCTCAATATTAAAAAATGTTGAAAGGGTAAATTATGTTTTAAATCTCTTTGGAGGTTCATTAAGCCTTTTGAAAGAAGAAATAATAAAAGAAGATTATCAAGTTAATAAGTCAACAAAAGATTTACTTCTAAAATATTGGGGAGAAAAAGCAGAATTTAGAGGACTAAAAGTTTATCGCAACCCTGACATTGGAAATCAAGTTTCAGAAATTTCTCAAGGCTTAATTGTTGAAACAATTATTAAAGAATACGAAAATTCAAAAAGAAATGAAAAAACAAGAGATTTGTTTTTAACCGCACCTACCGGTGCAGGTAAATCTCTTCTTTTTCAATTACCTGCATTTTACGTTTCTCAAAGTGGCGATATTACAATTGTCATTTCGCCATTAATTGCATTAATGAAAGATCAAGTAAATGCAATTATCACTGATCGTAATTTTGATAAAGTTGCGTACTTGAATAGCGAATTAAGTTTAATTGATCGTGAAAGAGTTATAGAAAACTGTCAAAGTGGAGAAATTGACATTTTATATATGTCGCCCGAACTTTTTATGTCTTATGATATTAAACATTTTATTGGAGAAAGAAAACTTGGTTTACTTGTAATTGATGAAGCTCATTTAATTACAACTTGGGGAAGAGATTTTCGTGTTGATTATTGGTTTTTAGGAAATCACGTTAGAAAAGTGAGGAAATATCACAATTTAAGTTTTCCAATGGTTGCAGTTACTGCAACAGCAATTTATGGCGGTGCGAACGATATGGTTTTTGATAGCATTGATAGTTTGGTAATGCACAATCCACACGTTTTTATTGGACAAGTTAAAAGAAGTGATATAACATTCGCTGTAAACAATCACGATCGTTTTTCTACAAATTATGAAAGTAACAAACTTGCTCAAACGGTTGACTTTATAAAAAAAATTAATGATGTAGGACTGAAAACTTTGGTTTATACACCTTATACAAAGCATATTCGTCAAATAATAGACAAATTAAATAATGAAAAACTTGATATTGCAACGGGATATTATGGGTCAATGCCAGCTGAACAAAAAGAATTTTCATTTAGACAATTCAAAAGCGGTCAGAGAAAAATAATGATTTCTACTAAAGCCTTTGGAATGGGTGTTGATATATCTGATATTGAATTGGTTTATCATCACGCGCCTTCGGGATTATTGCCTGATTATGTTCAAGAAATTGGGAGAGTCGCAAGAAAGCCTGAAATTAAAGGTTTTGCTGCTTTGAACTATTCTTCACAAGACCAAAGATTTACAAAAGCACTTCACGGTATGTCTGCTTTAAGACAATATCAAATAAAAGAAGTCCTGAAAAAAATTTACAAAGCATACATCAAAAATAACAAAAGCAGAAACCTGCTTTTATCGGTTGATGATTTTGGACACATATTTGAAAATGCTATTGATCTTGACCAAAAAGTCTTAACAGCATTAATGATGATCGAAAAAGACTATTTGGCAAAAACCCGATTTAACGTAATTATTGCAAGACCTAAAAAACTCTTTGTTCGAGTTTTTGCAAGAATTTCCGATCAACACTTATCCATTTATAGGGCAAAATATGCTGAAACTTTTACACATATAAGTTCATTAGAAAATGGAAATAATATTGTTGAAATTGATTTAGACAAATTATGGTATCAAAACTTTAATGATAAAAGTTTCCCAATTGTAAAACGTGATTTCTATACAGGTTATTTATTCAGAAACGATGGAATTGAAGTAATTCCACAACTAAAAATGTCATTTGAAAGATTAGATACATTCAACAATTTGTATCAAAGTCTACAATTATTATTTGCAAACATTCAAACCATATTTGCAAATTTTGAAGGTTCGTTTTTCAATCAAAAAGAATTGGAAGCCGAATTAAATAAATTGTTAAATGACGAAACGAAAGCGGAAAAAATTAGCAAATTCATTCTTTCGTCATATTCAGGAAGATTAATTCAACCAGGTGTAATAGAAGCAAATGCTTTTTTACAACAACGTAGAGAAATAGATGGTTACAAGTATAGAGTTTTCAACAACCAATATTTAGCGAGTTTTACAGCACTTACAAATAGACTAAATAACTTGTTTGGGAATACTGACGAATACATTGTAAATCGATATGTAACCAACAAAGAATCCAATTCAATCAATTATGTCAGACTTGGATACTTTTTAGAAATGCTTGAACTCGGAACTTTTGAAATTAAAGGTGGCGAAAATCCAATGGTTTTCATTCGTATAAATGATCCATTAAGAATTGAAAGAGATTCAAATAATAACAACTATACAAATACTTTATTGTCAAAAACTTTAGAAAGGCATCATTTGAGTAATCAAATCTTTGATCATTTCTTTTTACGCAGTTTTTCCAACGATGAGCGTTGGGATTTTGTAGAGGATTTTTTCCTTGGATCAGATGTTGATATTTTATTAGATAAACATAAAGGTGGCGAAGCAAATAATTTAAACATCATTGAATTTTTAAACAATAATTCTACACCAATTAAAGCTGAAGCAACCGAATCAGATGAAAAGAACAATATTCACATTTTTCATCCTAATTCAGAATCGTTTTACAATAGCACAAATTTATTGACAATTGAAAACGAACAAGGAATAAGAACAATGAAAATTTCCGAATGGTTAGTTGAAGATCCTGTTTCTTTTCATACTGTCTTCCAAAAATACAAATTGAAAATTGACGGAAAGGTATTTGAAATTTTGGTTTCAAAACTTAAAGCAAACCATTTTGAACATTTTCGTGATAGCCTTGGTCTAAATATTCGAATCGATTTTAAAGGTTATGATAAACAAGTTAAAGCAAGTGTTCCTTATACTGACAAACCAGTGGAATTTTATAAATGGTGGTGCGACAATAAAGACCAAGTGACAATGAAATTTCAAGAAAAACTAATTCTATTCGACAAAGTATTTATGCAAAAACCGACCGTATTAAAAAGTGAACACCGAAAAATACTAAACAAATAAAATAACGATCGCCCAACAGCAGTTTGGCAAAATGGCGGGTTTAGTGCTAAAATCAACGGTAGTTCTTCGATTAAACTTTTGTGCAAAACTGAACATATGTGCTTCGATTTTCAGCCACTTCGCAAAGCCCCGAAACGTTAGCTGTGACCCTTTCCGAACAGTCGCACAAAAACTCAT
This sequence comes from Bacteroidota bacterium, assembly GCA_029558435.1. The sequence continues at coordinate 12,640 of JAKQEZ010000535.1, read as the reverse complement.
CAAACTTTTTGACAGAAAAAAATCTAATAAAATTTGCCAACTAAAATAAATATCGTAATATTGCGATATTAAAATACAGAAATGGGAGCTACAAAAACAGACCACTTTACAGACAAACAAAATCAAATCGCAATATTCGCAAAAGCATTGGGACATCCTGCAAGAATTGCAATTATTGAATATTTATTGAAAGTAAATCAATGTATTTGTGGAGATATTGTAAATGAACTTCCACTTGCTCAACCGACAATTTCACAACATTTGAAAGAACTCAAAAATGCTGGACTGATAAAAGGAAATATTGAAGGAAACTCTATTTGTTATTGTATTGATGAAAATACTTTTAGCATTTTGAAAAACTATTTTTCCAACATTATAACAACAGTAACTAACCAAAAATGCTGTTAGCATTTTTTTAATTATCAACATCGTAATATTGCAATAAAACAAAATATCTTTTTATGAAACTATCAAAACTGAAAACAATTCTACCAACATTGGAAAATGTAGAATTTCAATTAGAAAATGGAAATTTTGTTCCTGAACATTTTCACGTTACAGAAATCGGACAAATCACTAAAAACTTTATTGATTGTGGTGGAGTAATCCGCACCGAAAGTGTGATAAATTTCCAGCTTTGGAACGCCAACGATTTTGAACATCGTTTAAAACCAACTAAACTACTCAACATCATCAAACTTTCAGAAGAAAAATTGGCAATCGGAGATTTTGATATTGAAGTAGAATATCAAAATGAAACTATTGGCAAATTCGATTTGGATTTCAACGGAAATCATTTCGTATTGAAGAACAAAACAACCACTTGTTTAGCAGAAGATGCTTGTGGAATCCCAACCGAAAAACAAAAGAAAAACCTATCTGAACTTACGACTTGTTCACCCAATTCTGGTTGTTGCTAAAATGAAAGAAAAGCTCATCAAATACAAGAAACCCATTATAATCACAACATCTGTTATTGTGTTGCAACTCATTTTTGGATTTGACCCAAAATTTTTCATCATCAATATCATTTGGTTACTCGTTTAAAAATATGACAAAGAAAATTTTAGTGCTTTGCACAGGAAACAGTTGTAGAAGTCAAATAGCTGAAGGTTATTTACGACATTTTGCAGGTAATAAAGCTCAAATTTATAGTGCAGGAGTTGAAACACACGGTGTAAATCCTAAAGCCATAGAAACAATGCGAGAAGACGGAATTGATATTTCCAATCATACTTCTAACAACATTGACGAATATTACAATATTGATTTTGACTTTGTAATTACGGTTTGTGACAATGCAAAAGAACGTTGTCCTTTCTTCCCTACGAAAGCCAAAAAATTTCATCAGAATTTTCCCGACCCAGCAAAAGCAATCGGAACAGATGAAGAAATCAAACACGAGTTTAGAACTGTACGAAACCTAATTAAACAATACACTGAAAAATTTATTACTGAAAACTTAACAACCGAAAAATAAGGGCTACCGCTAACAAGGGTTTGGCGCAATGGCGGGTTAAGTGATTATTAATAGTTTCGGTTTTCTATGTCGCAAAAAGCCAATTACATTCACTTTTTTTCTTAAATTTATTCAATGAATTGGCTTTTGCTTACAGTGTCGCTAAATTGAAACTTATAGCTTCAATTTCCGCCACTGACGCCAAGCCTCGAAACGTTATGTGTCAGGCAACAAGCGACCATACTAACTACAAACGAACTAACTAAATGACAAATGAAATAAAAATTTTTGTTTACGGCTCGTGCCATTTTTCTGAACGACTTGACAGTGATGAAGCGGTTGGAAATGGTGGTTATGGAATTGCTATAACTGTGAATGGAGAAAAAATTGACGAAATGTCTGGTGGCTTTTCTCATACAACAAATGCCCGAATGGACATTTACGGAATTACGGAAGGACTGAAAAGAATTAAAGACAAAAACCCAAGCAATGTTGTTGTTTACTTGTCAAATGGTTATGTGATTGACACTTTAACTAAAGGCTGGTTAGAAAGTTGGAAAAAGAAAGGCTTTAAAAAAAAGAAACACGTTGACCTATGGATTTCATTAGATAAAGTCCTTGCCGCAACCCCACATACAATTTCATTTAAACACTCAAAGGAAGTTAAATTTACAAAAGAGTTTCAGCTTGCAGAACAGTTAGGAAAAACAATGTCGGGCAAAAAAAATCTTCCGAACGATTTAAATGCACAAAACAATTACGAAACAGACCTTTTTGCCACAGCAGACAAAATACAAGCAGAAACAGCAGAAATTATTGACGACAAACCAATCCTTGAAAGTATTGCTGTTGACGCATCTACTATTCAAAATCCTGGACCTACGGAATATCGTGGAGTAGATACAAAAACAAGAAAGGTCATCTTCGCAATGAAGTTGGAAGAAGCAACAAACAATATTGGTGAATTTTTAGCAATTGTTCACGCACTTGCATTATACAAGAAAAAAGGAGAAGAACTCAAAATTGTTTACAGCGACAGTGCAAATGCAATCTCTTGGGTTAAACAGAAAAAATGCAAAACTAAATATGAACGTACAGACAAAAACGAAAAAGTTTTTGATTTAATTCAACGAGCGGTATCTTGGCTTGAAACAAACGAATACAATACCAAAATATTAAAATGGAATACAGGAGCTTGGGGAGAAATTCCTGCCGACTACGGAAGAAAATAATTTCGGATATTTGTCCTATTAGATATTGATTAAATTTTGGAGGCTAACACAAAGATAGATTTAAGTGCATTAAACGACCAACAAAAGGACGCTGTTATTAGCGAAGATAAAAGGCTTTTGGTTCTTGCAGGTGCAGGTTCGGGAAAGACAAAAACGCTTTTGCAAAAACTCATCTACTTAATTGAAGAAAAAGGCGTAAGTCCTTCAAGCATACTTGCGATTACATTTACCAAAAACGCTACAAACGAAATGATTGATCGTCTTATCATTTCGGCAGACGAGAGTGGCGACTATGAAAAACAACTTCTTGACAAGCGGAAAAACTATGCGGACAAAGTAAAAGAAAGATTCGTTCAACAGAAAAAATATAAATGGATTGATGGATTAACTATCAAAACTTTTCACAGTTTCTGTTACAGCATTCTTCGTAACTACGGTGTTAACGAGTTTGATAACAAATTCAGGATAATTGGAGACGAAAAAAAAGATGAAGAAGATGAACTATCAAAACACGTTGCACCCGAAACAGCTTTTGAAGTGTTTCATAAACTACTGATTGAAGAATGTGAAGACACAGAATATTTGCTCAATCTTAAACGATATATACTCGATTACATCATTGATAAAATCCATATAAAGCAAATTGACCCAAAATATTTGCCGTCTTTCGGCAAATATTTCACAACACTTGACGGCACAAAAGTTCGTTCAAAATCCGAACAATTTATTGCTGATTGGTTTTATCGCCACAGCATAAAAAACGAATATGAACCATTATTAAACGTAAAGGATTTTTCGTTTAAACCTGACTTTTATATTCCTGATGCTAACTTATATATTGAACATATCAGCGACAAAAGTTATTCAATGAAAAACAAAGAAGAACAATTTCAGAAAGGGAAATTACTTCTTGTAAAGACTTTTGAAGCAATGACACAAGATTCTGCTTTGTTCAATCATACACTTGATAAAATTGTAAAAAATCGTTTACCAGCCGATTATCACAAAACAATTTCTATAAACTTCAAAGAAGAATTTAACGGGTATCACGAAGATGTAAAAGATTTTGTTCAGCAAATTATGCGTATCACGGATATGATAAAAGTTGAAAACATTAACGTTGACACCGTGTTAGAAAACGCAAGAAATGACCAACATGAAAGAGTTCGCAATTTTTATGATTTGGCAATTCCAATCGTAAAAAAATACATTCACTATTGCACCGACAAATCGTATCTTGACTTCAACGACCTATTTTCACGAAGCACCTCCCTATTTCAAAATCACAGCGACATTGCAAACAAATACAAAAGTAAGTATCAATATATTTTAGTTGATGAATTTCAAGATGTAAATAATTTACAAGTAGAACTCATAAAATTATTGCTTACTGACGATACTCAACTGTTTTGCGTTGGGGACGATTGGCAAAGTATTTATGGTTTCAGAGGCTCAAACGTTAGTTACATTGTTGAATTTGAAAATCATTTTGCTAACGCAAAAACAATCAAACTTAATTTGAATTATCGCAGCACACAAAACATTGTAGGAGCAAGTAATGAAGTTATCAAACATAATAAATTCAAAGTTGAAAAAGATGTTCAGGCATCAAAAAAATCTGAACATAAAATTGTAGTTTTTGCAGGAAATACAGAAGATGAGAACCTACAATTCTGTTTTGAAAAAGTAAAAGAACTCATTAAAGACGGAATTAGTAATGATGAAATTTTGTTTTTGTACAGACGAAGCAAAATGTTTACGCCATATTTTTACAGGTTTAAAAACGAAAATGTCCGTGTTCAAGGCAAGACAATTCACGCTTCAAAAGGACTTGAAGCAAAAGTAGTTTTCATCATTGGTTTGACAGAAGGAAATGGTGGTTTTCCTGACATTTGGCTTGAAGACAGAATTTTTCAAGTGATAAAAAAAGCAAATCACGACTTGTTAATGGAAGAAGAAAGACGTTTGTTTTACGTTGCCATTACAAGAGCAAAAGACAAACTTTTCTTGATAACACAAAAAGGAAACGAATCAAGTTTCCTAAAAGAAATTCCCGAAGCATTTACGGTTAGAACAACAAACGCAATTAAACAAGTAGTTGACAAAGTAATTCTATGTGACAATTGTTTTAGTCAATTGGAAAAGCTTCATAAATTTTGCCCATACTGTGGACAACAAGTAAAAGAACAACAAAACTAACTTGACAACAAAAAACGAATGACAATGAATGCCCGAACACATAACAAGGGTTTTGCGTCAGGCGGGTCGAACGTTCTCGTTCGACACTTTTTCATATATTTGAACTTTGTCGCCCGCTCGGAATTTTCTGCTGAAAATCCCGCCCGAACATAAAGCCCCTAACCGTTGGCGGTCAGCTTAAAACGACCGCAGGTTAAACAACTGACCTTAACAAGTTGAACAATAAATTAATAAATAAGAATAAATGGCGGCAATCAGGATAAAACGGACAAATGAATACAACAATCGGATGAGAGATTACAAAATCTTCATTGACGGACAACAAATAGGAACAATTGCAAATGGTGAAACCAAAGAATTTCCTACGACAGAAGGACATCATACTGTAACTGCGAAAATTGATTGGTGTAGCAGTCCCGACATATTACTTGACATTAATGACAATCAGACTAAAGACTTGAAAGTAGGTGGTTTTAAAAATGGACAAATTTTAATGCCAATTGGACTTGGAATTATTGTTTTACATTTTATCTTATCAAAATTTGCCGACTTTGAATACACAATATTTTTAGTTGCACCATTATTTCTTATGCTGTTTTACTATTTGACAATCGGACGAAAGAAGTATTTAACCTTGGAAAAAATAAATGACTAATAATGCCACTATAAAAGAAAGCCGAACCGCTAACATCGGTTTGGCAATATGGCGGCTGAAGTACTTCGTTTGAAAGTTTTTACTATATTTGAAATATAGTTCTTCGGTTTGATCCCGATAACTATCGGGATGCAAAAAAACCGCCACATTGCCAAGCCAAAAACCGTTAGCAGTCATAATGAGGAAACTAACCATAATATCAATATTTTTAATTTTACTTGGATGTTCCCCAAAAATAAGTGACCATTTTGAGCATAATAGATACATTAGAAACTTTGGTATTCATATCATAAATGACTCACTTCAACTATATTTTAAAACACCAGCGGATATAACCTATACAACCAACAAAAAGGAATTAAAAAAAATTATCCGCAAAGAAAAATTTAAGATATTAGATAGTGTTTTGGTTTATGGCAAAACAAATGATCCTCCATACGAGTATTTTGTAACAGTTTCTAAAAACGGTGTTCAAGATTATCCCAAGGAACTTGTTGTATTTGATACAATTATTAACAGTCAAGTGATTAGATTTATAGGTAACTCATTGGCTCAAAATTCAAAAAGATCTTTGGAAATTGATTTAAACAATATTTTCAAGAGTTTAGAATTAGGCCCTACTTATAGAAAGCAAATCAGTACAGTTTTTGATATTGTGAAAAAATATCAACCTTCCAATAAATTCTACGCTGCACTCAATGAAATAAGTGAATTCCCAACCTATGACAAACAAGAGGAATGGTCTAAACTACAAATGGAACTTACGTTTTCTTCCTTTCTCGGAAAGAATGAATATTATGAAACCTATTTGAACAAACTTGAATCGATATTTGAACCAAACGATACTATTTCCAAAATAATAAGAGAAAATGCAGTTTTTAATTCACAGGTCATTGATACAATAATTAAAGAAGCTGAAAAGCATAAAATTGTAATGATAAATGAAAATCATTTTTATCCTAATCATAGAATTTTAGTTTCTGATTTGTTGCAAAACCTTAAAAAAATTGGCTATAATTATTTGGCTTTGGAAGCATTAAATACTAAACAAGACAGTGTATTAAATTTGGCGAATTCCTATCCTGTTCTTGAAACGGGATTTTATACGAGTGAACAGAATTACTCGAACCTTATAAGAAAAGCAAAAGCATTAGGATTTGAATTTGTGGCTTATGAAAACACAGACAGCAACAAAAACAGGGAAATTGGTCAAGCAGAAAATTTATATAATAAAACCTTCTTAATCAACCCAAAAAGTAAAGTTGTAGTTTTAGCCGGAATTGACCATATACTTGAAAAACCAACAAACAGTGGAAAAGAATGGATGGCTACCGTTTTTAAGAGCAAATACGACATTGACCCGCTTACCATTAGCCAAACCCACTTAAATTCATATAGAAAACAAATTAAATCAAAATATGGAATTGTTAACAGTAACCATTTTGATAATGAAAGATTAAACTCCGTAGATTATTTGGTTCTTAACAACAATACAGAAATTCAAATGGAAAATATGACAGCGTCATATCAATACAAAAACAATACCGATAACGATGTTCAAATTGCATTGTTCTTTGGTAAAGAGATTGCAAACCAGTATGATTACATTAAAAAAGTCCCATATTTTACAACAATAATAAAATCAGGAAGAAAAACTGAACTACCAATAGATGAAAAACAAGAAATATATTTATACACATTTGACAAGAACGGAAAACGCATTGACAAACAAATAATTACGCCTGCCAAAATTAGCTATAAGTAATTGCTGGCTCTCGCCTACTTCTGAAAATCCTCGCGGAATTTCAGTTTGGTGCGTACTTGCAAAGTTAAGTGCTAACCCATGCAAATACCCATTACCTTGAACCTTATATCTCATTATAAAAAGGACAAAGATAAAATATATGACAAAAATTTATGTTCAGTACGGCTGTGGACTATCAGCCCCTAAAGAATGGACGAATTTTGATGTTTCACCTACATTAAGAATTCAAAAAACTCCTATTTTGGGAACTATTTTGAAAAGGAAGCTAAATACTGCTTTTCCTTCAAATGTTATATATGGGGATATTATTAAGGGTTTGCCAATAGATGATAATTCCTGTGACGGGCTATATTGTTCTCATACCTTGGAGCATCTTTCACTTCAGGATTTCAGAAAAGCATTAATAAATTCTTATAAAGTTTTGAAAAAAGACGGAATTTTTAGATGTGTTGTGCCAGATTTAGAATTTGCAGCACGTTTATACTTAAAAGACCTTGACAATGGTGTTAATTTAGCAAGCATAGATTTTATGAATAATACACTACTCGGGATAAAAAAAAGACCAAGGGGTTTAAAAGATTTTCTAAATTCATTTTTTGGAAACTCTCATCACCTGTGGATGTGGGACAATAAGTCTCTCTCGGAAGAACTTAAAAAAATTGGGTTCATAGAAATCAGGCCTTGCAAATTCAATGACAGTGAAGATGAAATGTTTAAATATGTGGAAGATATTGGAAGATTTGAAAACGCAGTAGCAATTGAATGCAGAAAATAAAACGTGGTATAACATCGGGTTGACAATAGTGGATCAGACAGTTGTAAATTCAACATTTGTGCTACTATTTGGCTTTAGTGCAAAGGTTGGGCTGATGTTTTTCAAAAGCCCGCCATCGCCAAGCCGAAGAACGTTACAGGCAAGTTTGGAAAACCGTAACGGCAAAATACGGCATTTGACGTATTGACCACTTCCCCGAAAAAATCTAATTTGTTCGACAAAAAAATTATACACGTAAAAACAGGACAGATATGAAAACAAAAACATTTTTTATATTCTGCCTCATACTATTCGGAGCGATAGCAGTACAGGCACAGGAATTGAAGCCATTTAAAGCCGATAATGGCTTATGGGGTTTCAATGACCAAAATGGAAAAGAGATTGTACCTGCAAAATATGATGGTGCAAGGGACTTTTCTGACGGATTAGCTTTTGTAAGCGAACCTTATCAAAAAGGTGGGTTTATTGATAAAACAGGTTAAATGGTTATTCCTTTTCAATTTGAGGGAGTGATGGTTCCCATATTTGAAAACGGTAAAGCCGAAGTACAAAAAGACGGTCGAACCTTTTTCGTCGACAAAACAGGTAAAGAAGTGAAATAAAAATCAGACTATAGCAATTAGCATTTCTTATCAATAACAGCAAAAAAGCAGATAACGATGAGAAACACAAAGTCAATTTTCTTTTGGTTGGTATTTTCAGTTTCAGCCTATGCCCAACAGGATTTGGTCGCAAGTATGCTGCGGATTACAGATACGAGGAAGACAGACTCATCACTCTGCCCAAACACCAAAAAGTATGGATAGAAATGGTGCATTATTATAATGAAAACTGCAAAATACATAATCCCTAAACGTTAGTGTATATGAAAAAACAAATATTTATCATCATTTACCTCCTTATCGGAGCAATGACGTTACAAGCGCAAGACAATGGTCACAAAGAGGAATATGATGGCTTTATGGCTTATTTCAAGGGAAACTACACTGCTGCCCACACATTGTACCTGCAGGCAGCCGGCAAGGGCAATGCAAAAGCCATGATGGGTTTGGGAGATTTGTATAAACGAGGTTTAGGCGTAACCAAAAACGAAGAAGAAGCCAAAAAATGGTTCGAAAAAGGACGACAGAGATTTACGGAATTGGCACAATCCGGCGACAGCGAAGCCGCAAAAGAACTTGCTTCTATGTATTACCTCGGCACTAATATAGAAAAAAACTACGCCGAAGCACTTTCATACTACCTGCCAAAGGCGCAGGAAGGGGATGTGTACGCAATGGGTGTTGTTGGAAATATTTACGAAAAAGGCGGGCACGGTGTTACTGCCGACCGCAAAAAAGCTGCCGAATGGAATCTAAAAGCACATGATAAAGGAAATGACGTAACCCAAAATATACAGCGCAAAGGTGTGGATGCACCTCAAAAGCTATCTGCCGAAGATGAATATACGCAGAAATTGGCAAAAGCCGGTAACGAGCCCAATCCTTCCGAATACAGAGGGCAAGCTATTGCAGAGTATGCGAAACGGCTCAAAGAAGACGGCACATCACAAGCAACGGTCATCCAAAAAGTGAAAGAAAAATTGTTGCAAATGGCCGAAATTGACTTCTACGGCTCATTTAGTGCTCTTATGACGATAGACCGATCCATATATTCCAAAGAACTTTTAGACATCTTCTCACAACCACAAAAAGACGCAATCAAGGATTTAGCCAACCAAATTATCAATAAAAGCGGCTATCCGGCATCAGCTCCTGCACGGGGGCAGCCTTGGTCAGCAAAGAGCAAACCCGTGGTTGCATCGAATACTACAACACAGCTTGCAAACAACGGAGCAACCGAATACAACAAAGGTTTAGAAGCATACAAGGCTAAAAACTATGACGAAGCCCTCAAATTATACAAAACAGCGGCAGGTAAAGGGATTCCCCAGGCAATGTACAATCTTGGATTAATGTATCTAAAAGGCGAAGGTGTAAAAACAGACCTTGAAGAAGCATTCGGCTGGTTCAAAAAAGCGGCAGATAAAGATTTTTCGGCAGCTATGGGAATGGTTGGAAGCATGTACTCTTTTGGAGAAGGCGTAGATAAAGATGCTTCAGAAGCCTTTAAATGGCTAAAAAAAGCAACAGACAAAGGTAATACAAATGTCTTGGTAATGGAATTATTAGCTTTGGCATACGAACACGGGCTTGGCACAGCGCAAAACTATACCGAAGCCGAAAAATGGTTTCAGAAAGCTACCACTGCAGGAAGCAAAACAGCTGCTGTATCTTTAAAAATTGTACAAGAGAACAAAAAACATGTAGCCGAAGCCAAAGTCACATTTGCCAACAGCAAAGTGCCAAAACAGCTTTTACCTTTTAAAGACGATACGAATAAATACGGCTTTAAAGACGAAACCGGAAAAATAGTAGTAGCTCCAAAATATCATAACTTCGAGGATATTTATTTTTCAGAAGGCATGGCAATGGTACTGTTTTCAGGAAAATGGGGCTATGTAAACCAAGAGGGTAAAGAAGTTATACCTCCAAAATACGACCAGGTACAAGGTTTTTCTGATGGGATGGCGGCAGTACGCATAGGCGAAAAATGGGGGGTTATTGATAAAACCGGGAAAATGGTAGTACCTCCTAAATACAATAAAATAGGATATTATAGAGAGGGTATGGCAGACGTTAATATTGGAGGTCAAACACGTTTCTTATATGGTTTTGAAATCACAGAAGGAGGCTGGGGATTTATTGATAAAACCGGAAAAGAAATTACTCCATTACATTATGATAATGTAAAAGGTTTCTTTGAAGGGCTGGCATCTGTTGAAAGAGATAAGAAACAGTTTTATATAGATAAAACAGGCAAAGAAGTTATTCATGCAAAATACAATATAGCTTATAGTTTTCAAAATGGTTTGGCGAAAGTGCAAAACAGTAACCGGCAATGGGGATTTATCAACGCCAAAGGCGAAGAGGTTATTCCTCCTGCTTTTGAAGATGTGGGTGATTTTTCAGATGGCTTGGCATCGTTTCAATATCCTTACCATCAGCAAAGAAACCACAAAAAAGGTTATATAGATAAAACCGGAAAAGAAATTGTTGCATCCCAATACGACAGGGCATCGGATTTTTCGGAAGGTATGGCAGCTGTAGGCAATGGGGAAAATATAGGAACGCAGTTTATAGGAAAATGGGGCTTTATAGACAAAACAGGCAAAGAAATCGTTCCGTTAAGATACAATCAGGTTGGAAATTTTTCTGAAGGGCTTGCCGCGGTTAGTCTGTCTGGAAAATGGGGGTTTATTGATAAACGTGGTATTGTGGTTATTCCTCTTGAATATTCTGTACAGTCGTACATGTTCGGGGACCTCCCTCCTGGTTTCAACAATGGCGTGGCAAAGGTTATAAAAGACGGGCGCACAATTTATATCGACAAGACAGGCAAGGAAATAAAATAGCGATCAGTCATCAAATCAGCAAACAACAACATTTAACAAAAATGAAAATACCCATCACCATCAGCCTACTATTCGGAGCATTGGCAGTACAGGCACGACCAAAACGACCGACAAACAAACGGACAAAAAATATCAACGAAGGCAAAACATCACCTATACACAAGCAGGGGTTTTGTGCTCCATAGAACAGGTAAGTAGTAAATTTAAAGTTCAGTTCTTCGTAGGTGTGTAAGCTTCCCATTTTTAGTACAGGTCTATATTATACAATTTTAATTTTATGTGGCAGCTTTGCGATACGCTCCATTATACCCAGGAAGATTGTTGCCCTCCAGGTAACTTCCCAAGCTTATTTTTTCAACTGGTTTTTGATTTCCTGAAGCCGAAGGATGATTCCGTCAAGTTTTTGCCGGTTCTTATTGATATATCTTGGACGGAAGTAAAACCAGTTAAAGGCTATCCATGCTGCAGTAACGGCGTATACCACAACTGACCATGCAAGCTCCAGGTGTGAGGTGTACTCATACATGTAAAGTCCCAACCCCAGTGACAGCAGGGCAAAATACAAATTGGTTATGGTGGTTTGCATGAATTGTTCGCGTTGCCTGATCTGCAACAGGTTGTCTAAAAAGGCGCGGTTTAGCTGGCCTGCATCAAGTGCTTTGTACAATGGAATTAGCTTGTTGTACACAACCAGGTAAATCAGCATGGCCAATATCGCCAATACAATGCCCACTTTGGTGGTAATGTATTGGGGCTGAAAAAAATACCAAATCCAGCCAATAAACGCTGATGTGGCAATAAGGCTAACATTGGCAATAATAAAATTCCTTCGTTTTTGAGCTTTCAACTTGTGCAGCCTTTTCAACAACGCTTCTTTGTCGGGTTGGGGTACGGGTTGCTTGTTCCACAATGCCTTTAAATCAATGCTGTTCTCCATATTCTTTAAATCGTTTAGTCAGCCGGTCTTTTATGCGATGAATTTTTACACGAATGTTGCTTTCCGAAAGCCCCACGATCTGCGCTATTTCGGCCTGCTTAATACCCTCAAGCTCCAGCGAAATAATAATACGATCAACTTCGGGAAGCGCGGCAATAAACTGG
>JAKQEZ010000762.1 GCA_029558435.1 Bacteroidota bacterium | reverse complement strand
ATTTTAAAAATACTAACACAGGAAGCACTATAAATGATTTCAAGGTTACTAAACATTGCAACGACACTATTTTTGTAACGTGCGATATAAATTAGCAAGTGAATAAAAACTATTAATACAGAAATAGAATGAAAAAGCTAATTGTAATTGCAGGCGTGATGCTACTTGCCCTATTTACTTCATGCTTAAAAATAAAAGACGATCATATATACATCCTTAGCGGGCATTTGTTTAACGATTGTAGCATGACATCTGTTGCAAATAAAGAAATAGTCCTTTATCAGAGCGTTTCAGGAGGGGTAATCTCCCCCACCTATGGAGGCAAAATACTGGCAAATGCTACCACCGATGCCAATGGCTATTTTCAATTTAAGTATAAAGATGATGGAGGATCTGCAATGAAGATACAATACAAAGCAGGAGCGGGATATAACAGCATTATGGAAGAAATACCCAAACAAACTACCGATGAAAATCTTGTGTTGTATCTGAATCCTACCACCAATATTCAGGTGAGTTTAAATGTTATTAATCCGCATACGGTTAATGATACATTACACATTACAGATTATAACAACTTACCAAATGATTTGGTAATACCGGGACCTTTTTTCAGCCAAACACTATATTCAAGTGTATTTAATTTATATACTATGACTTATAAAAATAATAATTTTTATAATGGCGTAGGATATATAAATGTTGGATATAAAATTAATACGGCTAATTATAGTCTTAAAAAAGTTACGGTAACACCGTGTGAAAACGAAAATGTGGTTGTTGATATTAATTAGTTATCAATCATATTAAAAAATTGAAATGTTATACTTTACGTCCGTTTTCGGAGCAGTTGTTTACCAATCTACTGTTGCAAGCAAGCCTATTGACGACACTACACAAGACAAACGACTGACCAAATACTAAACTTTAGCACACAAACAAACGTTGATAGGTGAGCAACATACAGACCATATTGCAAAAGGACAACGAGTAAGCCGACACTCATTGCCGACCCTTCTGTATTTTTTATTTTTTCCACCGAACGTTTTTAAAAACAATTTTTTTACCCGCATTTGGCACATTTGGTTTTGCCCGAAACACAAGCCGGCCCTTCGCAAAACCAAAAGAGCCAAATTTTACCCCACGCACGGTAAACGGTATCATTAATTCTGTTATATTTGCCAATATTTGTCAAGACAATAATTTTATAATGGCGACACAACTCGGAGACAAAATCAGAGAGCTTAGAACAAAGCAAAACCTGCTTTTAAGACAGGTTGCTTCTAAACTTGACGTTGACACTTCTATCATCAGCAAAATGGAGAGAGGTGAAAGACCAATCAAGAAAGAACAAATTGCAATCTTGGCTGACATTCTAAAAGCTGACAAAGAAGAACTTCATACTCTTTGGTTGGCTGACCAAGTTATGGATGTAATTAAGGACGAGCCATTAGCTGACGAAGCTCTCAAATCAGTTTCTAAGAAAATTAAAAAGGGGAAATAGATGGCATCAAACTTTTTTACAAATCAAGGCGAGAATACACTCTACAAAAAATTTGTGGGTGTGTTTGAGCATATGCAAAATATAGAATACTTCAAATCGGTAATTGGCTATTTCCGTGCATCAGGTTATTTCGCAATACGCAAACACTTTCCCGACAACTTAAAAGTAAAAATCATTGCAGGTATCAATGTTGACCCTTTCATTGCTTTAGCTCAAAAACAAGGACTTTTATTTAACCTAAACGCCAAAGACACAAAAGAATCATTCATTGAATCAATTCAACAAGACATCATAAATGCTAAATATGGCAAAGACATTGAGGCTGGCATAATTCAGTTAATTGGAGACATTGCAGACGGACGAATTGAAATCAGAGCACACAATTCAAAAAAGCTACATTCAAAATTCTACATTTTTCTTTCGCCAAACTTCAACGAACACAATCCAAACGGAATGGTGATAATGGGTTCATCTAATCTTTCAGCACAAGGTTTAGGTCTAGAAGATGTTGAGCACAATTACGAAATGAATGTTGAGCTTAGAGATTACGAAAACGTAAAATTTGCAAATACAGAATTTGAAATACTTTGGGAACAAAGCACTCCAATACTTCCAGTTGATGCACCTGCATTGATTAAGAAAACATATTTAGATGCTACTCCTACTCCATTTGAATTGTATGTAAAATTCCTGATTGAATTTTTCGGGAAGAATATTGAATATGACCCTGATTGTATTAGCGATATACCACTTAAGAAATTCAAAAAACTCAGTTACCAGATTGACGCAGTAAATCAAGGATATGAATTGCTTTTAAAACACAACGGTTTCTTTTTGGCTGATGTGGTAGGAACAGGAAAAACGGTAATGGCTGCTTTGTTAGCAAAGAAATTTATCATCAACAACGGGCCAAAAACAAAAATCCTGATTGTTTATCCGCCAACATTGGAAAAGAACTGGAAAAGCACTTTCAAAGAATTCAGAATAGATGAAAAGTGTCATTTCATTGCAAACGGTAGCTTAAACAAAATAGTTGAAGGCGACCATAATTATGCAGACAAAGAACGCTACGATTTAATTCTAGTTGATGAAGCTCATAAATTTAGAAACCATAAAAGTCAGCAGTTTGAAAATCTGCAAGTGATTTGCAAATCGGGGCGTGAAAATATTGGAGGTATTGAAGGATTTGAAAAAAAGGTAGTATTGATTTCTGCCACACCACTAAATAACAAACCCGAAGATATTTACTATCTAATTTCTTTATTCCAAGATATTAGAAACAGTAATTTGGCTGAAACCAATTTGCAAAAGTTTTTCTATCCTCACATCATCAGATACAAAACCTTAATTCAACAAACACCGCTAGACCTAAAGGCGATTCAAGATATTTTTACTGACATCAGGGATAAAGTTGTAAAGGACATTACAATAAGGAGAACCCGAACGGACTTGGTTAAAAATGAACGTTACAGAAAAGATTTGCAAGAGCAAGGTATTATTTTTCCTCAAGTGGCAGACCCTTTTGCAAATGAATATGAATTGCCTCACGATTTAGCAACTTTATTTCTTGATACAGCAAACAGTATTATAGACAAAAATAGAGTTGACTTTTTCCGCTATCAGGCAATTGCATATTTGACAGACGAAGCAAACAACGGTCTTTATCAAAGTGCTCAAACAATTTCACGTTCATTGGCTTACATTATGCAAACCCAGTTAATCAAGCGTTTGGAAAGTAGTTTCTATGCTTTCAAAAACTCTTTGAGCAAAATCACAACCTCAACAAAGCAAATGATTGAAATGTATGAAAGGGATAGTGTTTTCATAGCTCCTGATTTAGATATTTCAGATTTATTGAACAAGGGGTACACAGATGAAGAAATTGAAATTGAAATTCTGAAAATTGATGATGAAAAACCCAAAAACAAAAAGTTTAAACAATCCGATTTCAAAGCTGGCTTTATTGAGGGATTACGCAGAGACTACGAAAACCTTTTTATTTTAAATGAAAGATGGCAAGCTATTGAAGAACATAACGACCCAAAATGGAATGTTTTTATTCAGTTGCTTGAGAACGAATACTTCAACAAAGACAAAAATGAGTTAGGTAAATTGGTAATCTTCACCGAATCGGCAGACACTTTAAATTACCTTACTTCAAGACTGAAAAAAGAAACTTTGTACAAAGTTCTTAGCATCACTTCTGACAATAGAAACAAAGAATTTGAAACTATCCGTGAAAACTTTGATGCTAATTACGAAGGAACTTTTAGGTATGATTATGACATCATTCTCACAACCGATGTATTGGCAGAAGGTATCAACTTGCACAGAGCCAATGTAATTGTAAACTATGATACGCCTTGGAATCCAACAAGGCTAATTCAACGGCTTGGACGTATCAACCGAATTGGAACAAAAGCCCAATACATATACAACTACAACTTCTACCCTTCCGAACAAGGGGACAACCGAATTAACCTTCGCCAAAAATCTTTGGTAAAACTGCAAAGCAGCCACAGCACTTTTGGAGAAGATAACAAGATTTACACGCTGGACGAGATTGTTGACCAGTTTAGAATGTTTGAGGAAAAGGAAGAAGACAAAGACCTGAGAACAGAATATTTAGAATGGTTGCGTAAATACCGTGAGCAAAACGAAGAACATTTTAATGCTATCAGAAAAATGCCTTTAAAGGTTCGTTGCATTCGCAAAGCAACTGAAAAGGAAAGCAGTATTGCATTTGTAAAAAATGGTGACCACAAGAACATTTATCTGCATTCAGAAGGAAAGTCTTTTTCTATTCCGTTTGAAAAAGCAGTAAAGATTTTTGAAGCACCAAAATCTGAAGAAGGTATTCTGCCTGTTCCTGATTTGCATTACAAACACATCAACAACATTTTAGAGCAATTTGAAAGAGACATTACCACTCCCGAAATGATTGGCGGTAATGAAGACAAGTTAGATGTAAGGTCGAACAAAGCACTGAATGATTTGAATAATTGGTTAGCCAATCAAATTCTTTCATCACCTGAAGCCGTTGAAGCAGGAACAAATCTATTGCCATTGCTAAAAAATGGAACGTACACCAACCTAACCAATGAAGTTTACAAATTAAGAAACGAAACAAATCCAATGAAATTGGAAATGGAATTGATAAAACTATCTCGGAAATACACTTCCAAAATAAAGCGGGAAACAAAAAAGGACTTAGAACCCTTGCAGCCGAAAATTATCATATCCGAAACTTTTGTGTGACAATATGAGCAAAGAAATTATACATAATAATCAAGATTTTGAGCAAATTCTTTCGCTCATTTATGAAGCCCGAAACCGTGTTTACAGTAAGGCAAATTCCGAGTTGGTGCTACTTTATTTCAATGTTGGAAAAGTCGTTTCCGAAAGAGTAAATGCAGGAAATTGGGGCGAAAACACCGTACAGCAATTAGCCGATTTCATTCAATCAAAAGAACCGAGTCTTAAAGGTTTTAATCGCAGAGGTCTTTATCGAATGAAACAATTTTTTGAAGTATATTCGGATAAAGAATTTGTGTCATCGGCAATGACACTTTTGCAAAGTAAAGGAAATCAACAAAATAAAAAGGTGTCAACAGTGTTGACACAATTACAAACAGCTGATGATTTCGTTTCCAAATTTGTGTCAACAGTGTTGTCACAAATTCAATGGTCGTCTCATTTGCATATTTTCAATAAGACAAAAACCGCGGAAGAAAAGATTTTCTACATTCTACACGCCATTTCGGAACGCCTTTCGGTAAGAGAGTTAGAACGCCAACTAAACACAGCAACATTTGAACGTACAATGCTTTCAAATAAATTAGCATCATCGGTAACAACACAGTTACCTCAATATATTTTCAAAGACCCTTATATTTTTGAGTTTTTAGATTTGCCCGATGGACACAGTGAAAAAGATTTGGAAAAGGCTATTACGCTTAATCTTCAAAAATTCATTTTAGAAATTGGAAAAGATTTTACCTATATGGGCGAACAATATCGCATTCAGGCAGGTAATAGAGATTTTCGCACCGACTTACTTTTTTATCATCGGGAATTAAATTGTTTAGTACTGTTTGAATTGAAAATTCAGGAGTTTGAACCCGAATTTTTGGGAAAACTCAATTTCTATTTGGAAGCATTAGACCGAGATGTAAAGAAACCACACGAAAGCCCAAGCATTGGCATTTTGCTTTGCAAAGGCAAAGATACCGAAGTGGTAGAAATTTCTATGGCAAGAAGTCTAAGCCCTGCAATAGTTGCCGACTACGAAAACAAATTAATTGACAAGAAAATTTTAGCCAACAAGTTGCACCAATTAGCCGAAGTGTTGAATAAGAAAAATGAATAACGAAAAATGAAGAATGAAGAATGAATGATGAATGATGAAAAGCAGAGAAAACATATTGAAAGAGAAAAGCTATAGTTTTGCTATCAGGATTGTTAGACTTTCTCAGTTTTTACTTACTGAAAAGAAAGAATTTGTACTGTCAAAGCAAATTCTTAGAAGCGGAACTGCTGTTGGTGCTTTAATTCGGGAGGCAGAGTTTGCGCAAAGTAAAGCCGATTTTATCAACAAAATGAGCATAGCTCTAAAAGAAGCAAATGAAACCGATTATTGGCTTTTACTTTTAAGAGACACAGATTATTTAGAGGAAAAATTATTTGAAAATTTGGAACAAAATTGCAAAGAATTGATAGCTCTACTAGTTGCTTCAATTAAAACCGCAAAAATGAATAACGAAAAGTGAACAATGAGCCGTAAATTTTTAATTTACCACTTTTCATTTTTAATTTAATAAGATGACTGTATCAGAAATAAGACAAATACTCGAAAGTCCATACAATAGAAAAGTGTGGAAAGGCTTTTTGCAAGCACAGTTTACCAACAACAAGCTAAATGCAGAAGACCGCACCATTTCGCTATCAGATAAAACACTGAGCAAACAATGTTTGAGCTTGGGTAACTATGAAATAAACGAATACACCAAAATAGGGATTTTTGAGGTAGAGCTGAATGAGAAAGTAAACATTACCCGAAATCGTGTTGCACTTAGAAACTTGTTAAAAGACTTAACCAAACAAGTTGCAGGGGCAATGGTGGTATTTGTGCAAGGCGATAAATGGCGTTTTAGCTACATCAGTAAGCGAAAAGTAAAGAACACGGTCACTAACGAAATACAAGACAAAGAAACTGCACCAAAACGATACACATACTTATTTGGCAAAAATGAAAAAGCATTAACAGCAGCCATTCGCTTTGATAAACTCATTCAAAAGCAGCAAGAAAATATTTTTCAGTTTCTTACATTAGATGATTTTGAAGAAGCCTTCTCGGTTGAAAAATTGAGCAAAGAGTTTTTCAAAAACTATAAGGAAGCTTATGAAGATTTTGTTCAATTTCTTACGGGTAAGCGATACGGAAAAAAGGGAAACAAATATGTTGAACAAGTCATTCACGAACCCGACTGGCAATTAACAGCCCTTTTCAATAAAGACGAAAAACAAGCCCGTGATTTCTGTAAGCGAATGATGGGGCGTATTGTGTTTCTCTATTTCATTCAAAAGAAAGGCTGGTTGGCAGTGGCTAAAGGCAAAAAATGGGGAGAAGGAAATCCCGATTATTTGTACAACCTCTTTACAAAATCAAAACACAAAGAAGATTTTTATCATCAAGAGTTAGTGCCACTGTTCTTTAGAACATTGTGTAATCCTGATTATGAAAAAGCAAATAACGACTTTAGATTTCCCTACCTTAATGGTGGTTTGTTTGACGACAGCCAGGATAGGAAATACAACAAGCTCTATATGCCTGAGCGAATTTTTCAAAATCTTTTTGAAACTTTCAATAATTACAACTTTACCATTTACGAAGACGCACCCGATGAACATACCGTAGCCGTTGACCCGGAAATGCTCGGACACATCTTTGAAAACTTACTGGAAGACAACAAAGACAAAGG
>JAKQEZ010000491.1 GCA_029558435.1 Bacteroidota bacterium | reverse complement strand
TAAAATATTATGATTGGACACGAAATACAAACAGCCGCATACTTATTTGCAAGTATCCTATTTATCTTAAGTTTAGGAGGCTTATCTTCTCAAGAATCTGCAAAACGTGGTGTTCTTTACGGGATTGTAGGGATGATTATTGCACTTTTAGCAACTGTTATGGGCGAAGGTGCAGAGGGTCACGTTTACATATTAGTTGCCGTAGTTATTGCTTCATTAATAGGTGTTGCATTGGCGCGTAAAGTAGAAATGACAGCCATGCCTCAATTAATTGCTATACTTCACAGTTTTGTTGGTTTGGCAGCTGTTTTGGTTGGATTTGGCTCTTACTTAGACCCAGCATCACAAGCATTGACAGGAGCAACACATTCCATTCACGTAGTGGAAGTATATGTAGGAATTTTTATTGGGGCGTTAACTTTTACAGGTTCCACTATTGCTTGGGGAAAATTAGATGGAAAAATCATGAGTAAAGCATTGATTTACCCAGGAAGACATACCATCAACGTTATTTTGCTTTTAGTGACCATTGTTTTGGGTGTTTTATTTGCACAATCTCATGGAACTGATGGTATGATTTATTTGTACATCATGACTGCTATTGGCTGTTTTATTGGTGTTATGATGGTAATGGCAATTGGTGGTGGCGATATGCCAGTGGTTGTTTCTATGTTGAACTCCTACTCTGGATGGGCTGCTGCAGCTGCCGGTTTTATGTTAGGAAACGATTTATTGATTGTTACAGGAGCCTTGGTAGGTAGTTCAGGTGCTATTCTTTCTATCCACATGAGTAAAGCAATGAACCGTAAATTTATCTCTGTTATTTTGGGTGGATTTGGCACAGCAAGTAGTTCAACAAAAGAAATTGAAGGTGAGATCACAACCATTAACCACGAAGAAGCTGCCGAATTGTTGCGCCAAGCAAAATCTGTTGTGATTGTTCCAGGATATGGTATGGCGGTTGCAAAGGCTCAATATCCAATTCACGATTTAGTGCAAACATTGCGCAAAGAAGGAAAAACAGTGCGTTTTGCTATTCACCCTGTAGCTGGACGTTTACCTGGACACATGAACGTATTGTTAGCAGAAGCGAAAGTTCCATACGATATTGTTTTGGAAATGGATGAAATTAATCCAGATTTACCAGACACAGATGTTGTAATGGTAATTGGTGCAAACGACGTTGTAAATCCAAGTGCACAAGACGATCCAGGATGTTCTATTTATGGAATGCCAGTTATTGAAGCTTGGAAAGCAGAAAAAGTTATCATCATGAAGCGTTCACTTTCGGCAGGTTATTCGGGAGAAGACAATCCGTTGTTCTACCGTGAAAACTCTGAAATGCTATTGGGCGATGCCAAAGACAGCACCGATAAGTTGCTCTCTTATTTGAAAAAATAAAAAAATTAAACGGGTTCTAAAAAGAATCCGTTTTTTTTTATTCTAATTAACAAAAAAACCATAACTTTGCATCCTCATTTTGAGCAATAAATTATGTCAGCAGGTATTAAAATTTTTGCAGGAAGAGCTTCCGAAGAGTTAGCAGGTAAAATCGCTAAGGCTTATGGTGTTTCTTTAGGCGACGTGAAAGTTACTGATTTTAGTGATGGTGAATTTCAACCGTCATTTGAAGAAACAGTACGTGGTATGGATGTTTTCATCGTTCAATCAACAATGCCTCCTACTGACAATTTATTTGAATTATTGTTGATGATTGATGCCGCAAAAAGAGCTTCTGCACGCAAAATCATCGCTGTTTGTCCTTACTTTGGTTTTGCTCGTCAGGATAGAAAAGACAAACCAAGAGTTGCAATCGGTGCCAAATTAGTTGCCAACATGTTGATGGCTGCTGGTGTTGACCGTATTATGACGATGGATTTACACGCTGATCAAATTCAAGGATTTTTTGAAGTTCCAGTTGACCATTTATATGGCTCAACCATCTTCTATGCTGAAATTGAGAAATTAAACAACGGAAATTTAATCATGGCTGCACCCGATGCTGGTGGAGCAAAAAGAGCCAACTCCTACGCCAAACGTTTGGATACAGGTTTAGCAATTTGCCACAAGCAACGTAAAAAAGCCAATGAAGTAGCCGAAATGACCGTAATTGGTGACGTAGAAGGAAAAGACGTTGTATTAGTTGACGATATGTGCGACACAGCAGGAACGTTAACAAAAGCAGCCGACTTATTTATGTCTAAAGGCGCAAAATCGGTTCGTGCTTTCTGTACACACGCAGTGCTATCTGGTCCTGCATACGAACGCATTGAACAATCCAACTTAACGGAATTGATTGTAACAGACACCATTCCATTAAAGCAACAAAGCAGCAAAATAAGAGTATTATCTGTAGCTGAATTGTTTGCAGATGTAATCAACAAAATGGTACACAATCAATCCATTAGTTCACACTTTGTAATATCTTAAATAAATAATAAAATGAAAAAAGCACAATTGAGCGGTTCTGCGAGAGCGAACGTAGGGAAAAAGGATGCTAAAGCACTTAGAAATCAAGGTTTAGTTCCTGCAGTGCTTTATGGTACAGGTGAGCAAACTCACTTTGCTGTAAAGGCAAACGATATTAATAAAATCGTTTTTTCACCAGATGTTTATAACGTAGAATTAGACATTGATGGTAAAAAAGCAAACGCAATTATCCGTGAGTTGCAACAACACCCAGTAAAAGATACTATTCAACACGTTGACTTTTACGAAGTAACTGATAAAAAACCAGTTAAAATTGGTTTACCAGTTCGTTTAGAAGGTACAGCAAGAGGTGTATTAGCTGGTGGTAAATTGTTACAAGTTTTTAGAAAATTGAATGTTTATGGTATTGCTAAAGACTTACCAGAAGCAATTACAGTTAAAATTAACGACTTGAGAATTGGACAATCTATCCGTGTGAAAGATGTTCAAATCGAAGGAGTAACAATTTTAGATCCTGCTAACGCAGTGATTGTTTCAATTAAGAAATCTCGTAACTCTGTTGATGATTCAGGTGATGAATAATTAAAGAGTTCATTCTTTTTGAAAAGTCCTTCTCGTTTTTTCGGGAAGGATTTTTTTGTTAATAAACTTTTGAAGGCTGCCTAAAAATGAATTGTAAAAATTCGTAATTTTATACTTCACAAAAAATCATCCATGTACATCATATTTGACACCGAAACCACAGGATTACCAAGAAATTGGAACGCTCCTATCACCGATACCGACAATTGGCCACGCGTTGTTCAGTTAGCTTGGCAGTTGCACGATGCAATGGGAAATGTAATTGAGCACAAAGATTTTTTGGTCAAACCAGAAGGATTTGATATCCCTTATGATGCTGAACGTATACATGGAATTTCTACAGAATTGGCTACAACCTATGGAGAATCGCTTCAAACGGTTTTAGCAGAATTCAATATTGCGCTTTCGAAAGCAAAATTTGTTGTTGGACAAAACATTCAATTCGACATCAATGTGATGGGTTGCGAATTGCACCGAACCAACATAGAATCTCCGATGTTGCAAATGCCTGTCCTCGATACTTGTACGGAGGTTACAGCCAATTTGTGTAAAATACCTGGTGGTCGAGGTGGCCGTTTCAAATTGCCTACATTAACGGAATTGCACCAGTTTCTATTCAACGTTCCGTTTGCAGAAGCACACAATGCAACAGCCGACGTAGAAGCAACGACTCGTTGTTTCTTTGAGTTGATTCGAAAAGAGGTGTTTACGTTGGAAGAATTGCAACAAACGCCCACTTATTTTGAAGAATTTCAAACAGCCAACCCATCAACTATACAATCCATTGGTTTAAAACATATTAACCTAAAGGCTGAGAGTGAAAAATTAAAACCGCAAACTTCGGAAGATATTGCATTAACCAATGTAGATGAAGCGCGCACTCGTTTGGCAAATGTTTCTTTTTCCCATTTGCACAACCATACTCAATTTACAGTTCTTCAATCAACCTCAACTTATAAGGACATTGTAAAAAAAGCCATTGAATACAACATGCCAGCTGTTGCTCTAACCGACAACGGAAACATGATGGGCGCTTTTTTGTTTGAAAGTGAAATTGCAAGCCACAATAAAAAAGTAAAAGAAAAGCAAAAAGAAGCCGAA
>JAKQEZ010000438.1 GCA_029558435.1 Bacteroidota bacterium | reverse complement strand
GGAAAAATAGAAGTGATACCATCCAAACCATATACCTCACAAAGAGATTTATCATTAGCATATTCACCAGGTGTTGCAGAACCATGTTTGAGAATAGAAGAAAACCCTGATGATGCTTATAAATACACTTCCAAAGCAAATTTAGTTGCTGTAATCTCAAACGGAACAGCTGTTTTAGGATTAGGCGATATTGGTCCGTTGGCTTCCAAACCTGTAATGGAAGGAAAAGGATTGTTGTTTAAAATTTATGCCGATATCGATGTTTTTGATATTGAAGTAGATGCAAAAGATCCAGAATTGTTTATCCAAACAGTAAAAGCCATTGCGCCAACTTTTGGAGGAATCAATTTAGAAGATATCAAAGCTCCCGAAGCATTTGAAATTGAACGTAGATTAAAAGAAGAATTGGACATTCCGTTGATGCACGATGATCAACACGGGACAGCCATCATTTCTGCAGCTGCCTTGTTAAATGCATTGGAAATTGCTAAAAAGAAAATTGGAAAAGTAAAAATTGTAGTAAGTGGAGCCGGTGCTTCTGCACTTTCTTGTGCTCGCCTATACAAATCGTTGGGTGCTAAATATGAAAATATTTTCATGTATGATTCAAAAGGATTGATACATGCCGGTAGAACAGATTTAGACCACAATAAGCAAGAATTTGCGGTACATAAAAAAGATGTTGCGTTTGAAGATGCCTTCAAAAAAGCAGATGTGTTTTTAGGATTATCGCGTGCCGGACTTGTGAACAAGGACATGATTAAAGCAATGGCGAAAGATCCTATTGTTTTTGCTTTGGCAAATCCTGATCCAGAAATTTCGTACAAAGACGCAACCAGTGCACGAAAAGATATTATCATGGCTACAGGTCGCTCCGACCATCCTAATCAAGTGAACAATGTGCTTGGGTTCCCCTACATATTTAGAGGAGCATTGGATGTAAGAGCAACTACCATTAATGAAGCAATGAAGTTGGCTGCCGTTCATGCCATTGCGTCATTGGCCAAAGAAACCATTCCAGAAGAGGTGATTACAGCCTATAACGAAAAAAATATTTCGTTTGGTCGCGAATCTATTATTCCAAAACCATTAGACCCTCGCTTGATTTATTACGTTGCGCCAGCTGTTGCACGTGCAGCAATGGAATCAGGTGTAGCTAAAAACCCAATAAAAGATTGGGCAGCCTATGAATTGGAATTAAAAAAACGTTTAGGATTAGAAAATAAATTAATCAGAAATCTGACCGATAAAGCACAAAACAATCCAAAACGTGTGGTATTTGCTGAAGCAGATAATATTAAAATTTTAAAAGCCGCACAAACGTCAGCCGAAGAAGGAATTGCTTATCCAATTTTATTGGGGAATAAGGAAATTATCAATAACTTAATTCATGAATACAGCCTAGATTTTCATGATGTAACGATAATCGACCCGAAATCGGATGATGAAAAAGAACGAAGAATGACT
Source organism: Bacteroidota bacterium (assembly GCA_029558435.1). The sequence goes on along the minus strand of JAKQEZ010000438.1, from coordinate 9,584 downwards.
TACGGGAAAAAATTCTTCGAAAAGAGAAAACGCAAAGGAGTTACCGAATTTGAAGCCATTCAAACCATGCGTGAACGTAACCATTTTGGCGCAATGATGGTGGATATGGGCGATGCAGATGCTATGATTTCTGGTTTAACAAGAAATTACCGCTCTGTTGTGAAGCCTGTAATTCAAACAATTGGTTTAGAAAAAGATGTAAAATCTGTAGCCGGTTTGTATATTTTGAATACTAAAAGAGGACCACTTTTCTTGGCAGATACAACCATCAATATTGATCCAACAGCAGAAGAAATTGCAGAAATAACGGCAAATGTTGCTAAAACAATGCGTAAGTTTAAAATAATTCCACGTATTGCCTTGCTTTCCTACTCTAATTTTGGTTCTTCGTATGGCGTTGACCCTGAAAAAATGGCTAAAGCAACAAAAATATTGCACGAAAACTATCCGAACTTAATTGTAGATGGAGAAGTGCAAGCTAATTTTGCATTGAACAGTGAATTGATGAATGAAAAATTCAGCTTTTCTAATTTAGCAAATAAAAATGTTAATACCTTGATATTCCCGAATTTATCTTCAGGAAATATTGCCTATAAATTACTACAAGAAACAACTGGTGGCGATGCTGTAGGACCAATTTTGGTGGGATTAAAAAAATCGGTTCATGTTTTACAAATGGGAGCAACCGTTCGTGAAATTATAAACATGGTTAAAGTTGCTGTTGTTGATGCGAGTACTAAATAACCCCTATGATTGCACATTTAAACGGAAAACTAATAGAAAAAAATCCAACTAACATCATTGTAGAATGCAATGGTGTTGGTTATTTTGTGAATATATCACTGAATACATTTTCGGCACTTGGAAGCAATGAGGCTGTAAAAATTTACACCAAAATGATTGTGCGCGAAGATGCACATCTACTTTATGGATTTGCAACCACCGATGAACGATCGATGTTTGAACATTTAATTTCTGTTTCAGGAATTGGTCCAAGCACAGGTATGATTATGCTCTCTTCGCTAACCCCCGAAGAAGTAGCCAATGCCATCCAAACAGAAGATGTGCGAACCATTCAAAGTATAAAAGGTATTGGAGCAAAAACTGCTCAACGAGTAATCATTGATTTGAAAGATAAAGTTGTTAAAATGAACTTTTCTTCTGAAAATATTTTCACTCAGAACAATACAAACAGATTTGATGCGTTAACAGCATTAATTTCGCTTGGTTTTGACAAGAAATTGGCTGAAAAAGCGATTGATAAAGTGAGTCAGATGGATGACTCCGTGGAAAAGATAATTAAAGAAGCATTAAAAATTTTATAATATATACGTGTTGAACAAAATCACACATATCCTACTTATGAGGAATTGCGCAAGAATTTGTTTTCTTATTCTTACTTGTGTATGTGCAACTACTATTTACGCACAAACAGATAGTTTAAGATACCCTATTACTCCAACATACGACCCAACGCAAAGTAAAAAACAAAGCTTTGATTTTGGCGACCCATCATCTGTGCAACAGACCATTGTGTATGACCCTGTTACAGGGACCTATGTTTTTAAAGAAACAATTGGTACTTCTGGAATAGATTTTCGCCCACCTTCCATGATGACCTTGGAAGAATATTTGGAATACGACAGAAAAAAATCCATAAGTGATAACTGGAAAGATAAAATTGACCAACAAACAGAGGATAGTCAACCATTTGATATTCCAATAAAAATAAAAAATAAACTTTTTAAAAACTTTTTTGGTTCCGACCAAATTACTATCAAACCACAAGGTACGGTTGAAATTGGTTTAGGCGTTAACTCTTCGCGCTACGATAATCCGCTTCTACCTGTAAAACAAAGACGCATCACACGTTTTGATTTCAACCAAAACATTAATTTTAATGTGGTAGGACAAATTGGTACACGTGTAAAACTTGGTTTGAGCTACAACACACAAGCTAATTTTGAATTTGAAAATGTTCAAAAATTAGAATATACGGGTGATGAAGACCAAATTGTTCAAAGCATTGCACTTGGAAACGTATCGTTGGATTTACCAACAACATTAATTCCAAGCTCTAAAACATTGTTTGGTGCTAGTACGAAATTAAAATTCGGAAGAACAACCCTCGACCTAATTGCTGCATCTTCTAAAGGGCAACGTAAAGAAATTAAAGTAGAAGGAGGGGCTCAAAAACAAACATTTGAACTTCCAGCCGATCAATATGAAGCTAATCGCCACTATTTCTTAAACTATTATTTTAGAGATAATTACGATGCAGCTTTAAAAGAACTTCCAATTGTCAATTCTGGTATCAATATTTCCCGATTAGAAGTTTGGATAACCAATAAAACAAACGCAACAGAAAATACAAGAAACATTGTTGCATTTACCGATATGGGGGAGGGAATGCCAGATTACTTAGAAGGGACACCAGGAACCTTGTCCAATAACCCATTGCCAGACAATAACGCTAATGGTTTGTATGCATGGGCAACAGCTCAGCCCGGAATTAGAGATTTTACAGCTGCTGTACCAACATTGAGCTCACAAGTGGTGGCGCCAGGTCCATTTACGCAATCTATACATTACGAAAAAGTTGAAAGTGCTAGAAAATTAAATGAATCTGAATTTCAATACAACGCGCAATTAGGATTTATTTCCCTAAATATGCCTCTCAATAACGATGAGGTTTTGGCAGTTGCTTATGAATATACTTACAGAGGACAAACCTATAGAGTTGGTGAACTTTCAACAGATGGGGTAACCGGAACAAATGCTTTGGTGTTGAAATTGTTGAAATCAACAATGACTTATCCAAAAAATAAGTTGTGGGATTTGATGATGAAAAACGTTTATTCAATCGGAGCATATCAAGTTAGTCAAGAAGGTTTTCGTTTGAATGTTTTATACAACAACCCTGAAAACTCATTGTACATCCCATTCTTTCCTCAAGACGGATTGGACGACGTGCAGATTGTTACCATGTTAGAAATGGATAAACTCAACCAAGTGGGGCAACCGTTCTCGGATGGAGTTTTTGACTATGTACCTATGAATTTGAATGGCAACCGATTTGAAAATGGTGGTACTATCAATGCTCGAAATGGTCGTATTTATTTCAGCACAGTTGAACCTTTTGGTAAAGTATTAGCGCAAAAATTATTGGCAGAAGGTATTCCTCAAACAACTGTTGACCGTCTTGCCTTTACAGAATTATACGACTCAACAAAAACAGCTGCCCAGCAAATTCCATCCAAAAACAGATTCTTGTTTAAAGGAGAATACAAATCATCTGTTTCTAGTGATATTCCGCTAAATTCATTGAACGTGCCAGAAGGTGCCGTGTCGGTTACTGCAGGTGGTATCAAATTAACCGAAGGTGTTGATTATACAGTTGATTACAACTTAGGACGTGTTAAAATTTTGAACGACGGTTTGCTAGCTTCTAACCAAGAAATTAAAGTATCGGTTGAAAGTAACTCGGCTTTTGGTTTTCAAGCAAAATCTTTGTTTGGAGCGCGCGTGGCACATCGTTTCAGTCAAAATTTTAATGTAGGAGCTACGTGGATGCGCATGATGGAACGTCCTGTAACTCAAAAAATTGATATAGGAAGTGAGCCGTATAAAAATAACATTGTTGGCTTTGATATTCAATTCCGTACAGAATTACCGTTCTTAACCAAATTGATTGATAAATTACCTGTTATTTCCACAAAAGAAAAATCGTTTTTATCTTTTTCTGGTGAATTTGCACACTTAATTCCGGGTCAACCAAGAGCTATTAGCAAAGCCGGAATTTCTTATATTGATGATTTTGAAGGAGCGCAAAGCACCATTGACTTAACAAGTGTTAATGCGTGGTATTTAGCATCCGTACCAACAGGACAGCCCTCTTTATTTCCAGAAGCTTCAAGTTTAGGATTGGCTAAAACTGCAAAACGATCTAAAATTTCATGGTACCGCATTGATGATATTTTCTACCGTCAAGATGCCAATACACCAGCGCATATTGCCAATGACCCAATGGTAAATTCGGATAGTAGAACAAGAAACGTAAATTACCAAGAGGTCTTTCCGTTGCAACAAAATCAATATGGAACTATTCCAAATTTACAATTGTTGCAATTGGCCTATTATCCAAAAGAACGAGGAATTTACAATTTTGACACAACCAATCACGTTGATGCAGATGGTTTTTTCACCAATCCACAAGACCGTTGGGGAGGTGTAATGCGTGCAATGACAACTACCGATTTTGAGTTAGCAAACATTGAATACATCCAATTTTGGGTGTTAGACCCTTTCAATAAGGATGCAGAGGATGCAAATCCTAATTCTTTAATGACAGGAGGTGATTTGTATTTTAACTTAGGTAATATTTCAGAAGACATTCTACCTGATTCCAGAAAAAGTTATGAAAATGGATTGGCACCAGATGGAGCTCCAGCTCCAAATACCATGGATACAACATTGTGGGCACAAGTTCCAACCACTCAAGTAACAGTAAATGCTTTTGATAACGACCCACAAGCTCGCATCAACCAAGATGTTGGTTTGGATGGTTTTAACAATGCGGCAGAAAAAATTCATTTTGCAGATTATATCAACTGGATAAATGCCAATACGACACTATCACCAGCTGCTAAAGCACGTATGATTGCCGACCCTTCTTCGGATGATTACAACTATTATTTGGATGATAATTACGATTCACAACAATTAAGTGTCTTGGATCGTTATAAAAAATACAATGGAATGGAAGGCAACTCGCCAACTCCAGAGATGTATGATACAATGAATACCAAAGGTTATAGCACCATTGGTCCACGTTTAGATCCAGATAGAGAAGACATCAATCAAGATAATAACTTGCAGGAAACCGAAAATTATTTCCAATACAAAGTCAGTTTGCGCCCACAAGATATGGTGGTAGGAACAAATTACATTACCAACAGACAAACTTTTACTAAAGGAAACGGCGACAAAGAATATTGGTACCAGTTTAAAATTCCAGTGCGCGATTTCACTCAAAAAATTAATAATATCAGTGACTTCCGCTCTATTCGCTTCATGCGTATGTTCCTCAAAGATTTTGATGAAGAAGTATTGTTGCGCTTTGCAAAATTGGAATTAGTAAGAGGTGAATGGCGTCGCTATACACAAGATTTGAGTCAACCTGGAGAAGGAGTTGTTACCGACCCTAATTTGACAAGTTTTGATATAGGTGCTGTAAACATTCAAGAAAACTCCGACAGAACACCAATTAATTACGTAATTCCTCCAGGGATTACACGTGAAATTGACCCATCACAGCAAGTGCAACGTCAGATGAATGAGCAATCTTTAACATTGGAAGTATGTAATTTGCAAGATGGAGATGCTCGTGCAGCTTATAAAAACGTAACATTTGACGTTCGCGGGTACAAAAAAATTAAATTGTTTGTTCACGGTGAATCTAAAGTGGATCAAACTCCATTGGATAACGATGATTTATCAGTGTTTGTGAGATTAGGAACGGATTTCAATGAGAATTACTACGAATATGAAATTCCATTAAAAATTACACCATTCGGAGCTACGGTTGATACCGATGTTTGGCCATCGGATAACGATATTGAGATTGTTTTTGAAGATTTGACCAATTTAAAAATGAAACGTAATCGTTTGATTGAGGCTGGAAATACAAATGTTTCCTACAACTTAGAATACGTATCTAGTGATCCTAATTATTCCAATAAACGCATCAAAGTAAAAGGTAACCCGAATTTGCAAGGGATGAAAACCATTATGATTGGTGTGCGCAACCCTAAAAAACAAGGTAATTCTTGGCAAGACGATGGCATGGCCCATTGTGGTATTGTTTGGGTGAATGAGATGCGTCTATCTGATTTTGTTTCAGAAGGAGGGTCGGCTGCCATAGCGCAAGCTCAAATTCAAGGTGCTGATTTCTTTAACATCTCGGCATCGGCAAGTTATTATGGAATCAATTGGGGTGCAGTGGATAGTCGTGTGCAAGAACGTCAACGCGATCAACGCATCAATGCTAACTTCAACTCCAATTGGCAATTAGGACAGTTCTTTGGAAAGAAATTTGGTCTTTCATTACCATTCTTCTTTGGTTACTCGGTTGGAATTATCAACCCAGAATACGATCCCTACAATCCAGATATTAAATTGTCGGAATACGAAAAATCGGAAAGAAGAAGAAGAGCCAAAGAAGGGCAAGATTTCCAAGAACGCATTTCGTATAACTTTACCAATGTACGTAAACAATTAGCGCCTGGGGCAAAACCAGCATTCTGGAGATTAGCAAACTGGTCGGCTTCTTATGCTTATTCTGAAGATTTAAAACGCGATTTCAATATAAAATACGACCGCACAAAGTTGTGGACAGGTAACCTCACATATAACTATTCTTTCCAAGCAAAACCGTGGGAACCTTTCAAAAATGTCTTCAAAAAAGATAAACTTAAAAAATCGAAATGGTTGGCATTGATTCGTGAGTTTAATTTGAATTACGTTCCAAAAAACTTTACGTTCACCAACGATTTGTTGAGAAGTTACAACGAACGTCAAGTTAAAAACAACCTCGTTCCTAATTACGAGTTCAGACCTGTTTATATCAAACAATTTACATGGAACAGAAGTTATAACTTAGGATACGACATCACACGAAATTTGAAATTAACGTTTACGGCTAATAACCGTGCAATTTTTGCTGAACCAGATGGTCAGGTGGATAAAAAAGAAAGTCCTGATTTATACCGTGATTTCAAAGACTCTATCCGCACCCAAATGCGCACTTTGGGTAAAACGATTGATTATACCCACAATTACAACATCAATTATTCGTTGCCTTTAAATAAAATTCCAGCATTGGATTGGACAACGGCAACCTTTACTTATGGTGGGTCTTTTAACTGGCAACGTGCTCCTTTGGCACAACCAGAATATGGACATACGGTACAAAACAACCGTGTTATCAATGCTCAAACACAGTTGAATTTTACCAACTTGTATAATAAATTGCCTTTCTTCAAAAAAGTATTGAGCGGTGGAAGTAAAAGTACGGTTGGAAGTGCGCGTCAACGTATTACTACAGATGGGAAAAACATCACAGTTAACAATCCTCAAAAACCAGCAGCAAGTAAGAAACCGCCAGTAGAGGAGCGTTATCCAAAACCTGTACCGCCAAAACCAGAAGAGGAAATGACCGAAAAGGAAAAGGCAAAATGGGATAAGAAAATTGAACGTTGGGAAAAGAAAATTGAACGTATCAAAAAACGTGAAGAAAAACAAAAAGACAAAGTCAATCCAGTTGCAGGATTCTTTGCACGAGTATTGATGACGGTGCGAAATGTAGGCGCAACTTATTCTCAAAACGATGGTACTTTATTGCCTGGTTACGATGAAGAAACACGTATACTTGGTTTTGGAAATGATTTTAAATCGCCAATGGCCGGATTTATTTTTGGAAAACAACGCTATAGTGTTACAGGTAAAGAAACAGGTTTTGATTTTGCGCGTGTTGCATCCGAAAAAGGATGGTTGGTTAAAAATGAAAACATTAATCGTCAATACACCAACACACATACGCAAAACATTACTATTCGTGCCACATTAGAGCCGTTAAAAGATTTAGTAATTGATTTGAATGCTAACCGTACTTATGGCAATAGTTCAACAGAATTCTTTAGATGGAATGAAACTTCTGGTTTGTATGAAGCACAAAGTAGAGTTGATATTGCACAGTTGACTTATACCAACATTTCTATCGGAAGTGCATTTGCATCATTGGGTAAAAACTATAGCTCCGAGGTGTTTAAAAAATTATTGGATAACCGTGCAGAAGTTTCGGCATTGATTGGTCAGAAAAATTCAAATTCTACTCAATTAAGCAGTGGTTATTATTCGGGGTACAGCGGAACACAACAAGAAGTGTTGTTGGGAGCATTCTTAACTTCTTATACCAATAGAAAAGTGAATGACAAAAACATTAACCCAATTAAAAACATGCCACTTCCAAACTGGTCAATCAACTATAACGGTTTGACGAAAATGGAATTCATGAAAAAAGCGGTTAAATCATTCGTTATTCGCCATGCATATACTTCAACGGTTTCTGTTGCAGGAATGCAAACCAATTTGAATGCAACGTTTGATGCAAATGATAATCCAACAGCATTGGACATCAATAACAATTACATTGGCAGAATGCAAATTCAAAACGTAACCATGTCAGAACGTTTTAGTCCGTTAATTGGTTTTGATGCAACATGGAATGTGAAAAAACAAGGGTTGATTACGAAGTTTGAAATTTCTAAAGAAAGAAGTTCAACACTATCGTTAAACAACAACCAAGTTACAGAAGTGTTGGGTACAACATATACCATTGGTACAGGATATAAGTTCACCAATGTTCGTTTGCCCATCAAAGGGTTGAAACCAAGCGACATGAATTTCAGATTTGACTTCTCATTACGCAATAATTTAACCGTAATTCGTAAGGTTGTGGAACAAACAGATCAAGCAACAGCAGGCCAAAAAGTGATGTCTATCAAAGCATCATTGGATTATAATATTGGACGCTTTGTAATATTGCAATTGTATTACGATCAAGTAGTTAATAAACCAAAAATTGCTACTTCGTACCCAACAGGCAATATGAGTTGTGGAATTAAAATACGTTACAATTTGGCTGGAGTACAGTAGAATTAAGTTTTTATACCGTTCAATCAATAAAATGTGTTAAAAATTTTTGAAGAAGTTTTGGTTCTTAATTTTTTACTAAATTTGTTAAATCTATAAAATTATAAAAATGAATAAAAAATTACTTTTTGGAATGTTCTTAGTAGCAGGTGTTGGTTCAGCATCAGCTCAGAATGCTTTAAATCTTAATAAAGCGATTAATAAATCTGCTATTAAGGGAATTACATCAACAACACCAAAAGCAGTTGGTACAGTTGTTTGGTTAGATGATTTTAATAACACTAAAACGTACGATTTAACAGGTACAGAATTAACTTCTGTAGCATCTTCTTGGACAGTAGATAACGCAGGACAAACGGGTTCTACATATGGATGGACAACAGATGCTGTTAAAGACTCATGGGCGGGTTTCCCAGCGTTTAACTTTACAAATGGAGGTAACTATGGTGAGGTTTCAAACGGTAATCCAACTGCAACCCCTACTGGTACACAAGCAACAGGTGTAAATTATAAGTTAACAAGTCCAGTAATTAACGTTTCTGGTTTAGCTGGAAATGCGCAAGTTATGTTGCAGTTTGAACAAACTGGTGCTAAATTTTACGATGATCAATATGTAGAAGTTTCTACTGATGGTACAACTTGGACAAGAGTATATGACAATGGCTCAAAAGCTATGCACACTTCAACTTCATCTAACCCGTATCCAAATGTTGAGAAAATTGAAGTAGATATTGAAAGCGCAATTGCTGCTGGTGCTTCAACAGTACAAGTTCGTTTTTGTTGGACAAGTATTTACCCAACAAATCCAAACATTAATGCTTGGGTAACTTATGGATGGTTTGTAGATAATGTACAAATTGTTACTAAACCAG
>JAKQEZ010000430.1 GCA_029558435.1 Bacteroidota bacterium | reverse complement strand
TCATAATTTATTGATATTTAATTGTTAAACTTCTCTTTTAAACCGTCTTTTTATGCAGGATTTTGTTAAATATCTCGCACAACGACTGGGTATATATGCAGTACCCGAAGCCGAAACTTTAAAATTTAATACAAACATTAATAAGGTATTGCATATATACCTCGTTAGCAACAGTACGGATTATGAAACCAAAATATTTAGTAAGACCTGATGACTTTAGCATTTTTGATTTAGATGAAAGTAACGGATGTTATAGAAGTTGGTCAAAAAAACCAATTACATACAGCGATGGCACAAGACCAAACGCAATGGAACATTTTACTTTAGAAAACCTAACTAAAAATTATGGTTTTTTTGAGATAGATGAAAGTGAGTTAGAATTATATGAACAAAAATGCGATGAACACTACAAATTTTTATCTTGGCAAAGTCGTTCAGATGGGCATGGAGGTTCTAAAAGTGGAACTTACGAAGAATATTTAGAATCACGAAAGAAGTATTGTTGCTAACGGTTTGGGTATTGCCGAAGGCGGGGATTATTAGCACAAAAGTTCAATCGAAGAACGAATGTTGAACTTTGCACAAATGTCCAATTGAAGCCGTTCAGCCCCGCTTTTGGCAATACCTTGTTACAGGCAGGCATTATTTCTGTCCGAATAGTTTCTGATACCATTTTAAGTTTCTTAATCGTTCTATTTCTCGTTCGTTGTTTTTTATTGTCATTTCCAATTTTGAAATTGTTGCATTGTTTACTTGAATTGTTTTTTGATGTTGCTGTATTGTCTTTTCTGCGTGTGCTTTTTCTGATGTCAAAGTTGAAATTTCAGATTTAAGTTTTTCACTTTGTTTTTCAAGGTCTTTAGTTTTGTCAAGCAAGAGTTTAATCGCTTTGTTTTGGTCGTTGATTTTTGTCTGCTGAATTGATTTTTCACTTTCTAATTCCGAAATGGAAACTTGCAAGTCTTCTTTTTCTTGCGTTAGCGTTACAAGTTCGTTTAATGTGTCAGAGTATTTTTGTCTGAACGAACCAAGTCTATTGGCTGTAGCGACAAAATACTTTCTAAACAAGTCGGTTTCAATGTCGTTTCTAAATTTGATTGCTTTTACAAAATTGTCGAATGCCTCTGTGAAGTTTAATGATTTAATTTCTTCACGAACTTTTTTGTAATAAAAATCTGCTTTGCCTGAATTTAATTCTTGAACAATTAGAGTGCTTGGCGTTTCGTTTTGTGCAAATTGCAAAACTTGTGGGTCAGTTTTAATTGCTTTGTTCTCAATTCTTGTTTTGAGAACTAATCCATTAAAAGAAGTGCATCTACTTAATGCAACA
>JAKQEZ010000428.1 GCA_029558435.1 Bacteroidota bacterium | reverse complement strand
GGGACTCATTTGCGGAATAGGGATATCCAGAGCATTCAACTCTTTATTCGGATTTTCCTTATCAACTTCCACAATGATTGACGATTTGTTTTTCGAGCCTTTTCCCATCGGGCTATATTGAAATTCAACACCTTCGGTTTTTAAACTTTCAACAAACTCCAAAAATGCAGGAGTACCAACAACAACCAAATTTTCTGGCGTATCTAACGAAAACATTTTTCGCAAGCCTCTGCCTATGGTTTGTTCGGGTAATATTTTAGAATCGGCACCAAACGGACGTAAACCAACAACAGTTGAAACATTTCTTACATCCCAGCCTTCACGAAGCATTAAAACTGAAACAACCGCTTTGTATGGCGAATCATCTTTGTCGATACTATCGGCTGCTTTACGCAGTATTTCTAATTCTTCTTTTGCTTTTTTTGTGGTTGCTGTTTCCTTTATTTCACCTGAGTTGTTAGTGTGAATAGTTAAAACTGCATTTTTCATTTTTGGATAATTACTTTCCAAAAAAGCTGCTGCCTGGTCTGCTTCTTTGGTGCTCATTGTCATTACAAAAAGAATAGGCGTTTTTTGGCTTTTCAACTCTTCGTATTGCTGTTCCCATTCCAAATAGCCTAAATGAATGTAATCGCGATAGCGTTCAATAAAATCAGAAGAATCTTTCTCTTGAATTTTTTGTCGAGAAGCCTCATCAGGTAAAACAGGCGACTTAACCACATTTTGTTTTATAGCTTCAACCAAAGGATAATCGCAAATAGTTTGAACGAAAATTGCACCATTGTTGTGTTTTGGAGTTGCAGAATAATCGGCTTGCAAACTTAACCCATTACTGTTTTTTAGTTTTAATTTATTGCTTATGTCTTCAATACTCTTAAACCAAGCCAATGCACTATCGTGAATATGATGCGCTTCATCGTTAAGCACAACCAAATTTTTAATCTTATCGCTGCGCAATACTTTACCCAAATCCAAACCTTTTGATGTGTCAGCATCGGGTTTTGGTTTAAGCCCTAAGAAAGTGTCCTCAAAACTTTGTTCAGATTCTTCGTTTAAAAATACTCTATGAATGTTGGTAAGAAAAATATTTCCCGATTCGGTTATTGGTTTCAGTTCGTCCTGTATGTGTAAGGTTAATTGAAAATCGTTTTTCCAATCTCTGTCGGCATATCCATTTTCAGGAATAAAAGGCTCGTCAAAAAACATTTTTAAACCGTCAAAATCCTTTCGTAAACGATTCAGAACAATAATGTTTGGTGCAATAACCAAGAAGTTTTTTGAAAGTAAACTGTCTGTTTCGTAAAGTTTATGGAAGTAACTCCAAACCAATGTCAAACCCATAACTTTTGTTTTACCTGCACCTGTTGCCATTTTTACAACATACCGCGTCCAGTTTTCATCAAACATACCTGTACTAACGCGACCAGAAGAATCAAAGCGCATTAGTTCGTATTTGTCTTTAGCTTTTGCCACTTCGTACAAATAGATAATTGATTCTATAGCTTCACGTTGCGAAAAGAAAAAACAGAATTTTGATTGTCCGATTAAATGTTCTTGATTAAACCAAAAATTCATCAACAGTTTTGAAGTTTCAGAAGCACCTGCATAATCTTCATCTCTCCATTTTTCAACTGCTAAACGTATTTTATAAACCAACGGTGGCAACAACTTTTCGTAAGCATTTTGAAACATGTCCATTTGGCTTTGTGTTGGTGCCCACCTTTCGCTGGGTATCAATATTTTGAAAGGGTCTGAGAATTTCATATTTCTAAAAATCAATTTATTAATTTGCTAAAATACAATTTATGCTTCTGCTAATTTTTACTTTTCTAAATTTTTTGTCAACGAGTTTTCAAGGGTGGTGGGTGGGCTTGGGTGCGTTGGGAAGAAAACAGCTCTTTTGCAAACATTGGTTGTGTGTCGGTTTGTGCGGTTTGCAAATGTGCTGTTTTGTGCGTGGGCATTTTCTTTGATTTTTTTAAGTTGTAAATTGTCTGCTGTGTCGTCTTTTTACACTGACGGCTAACGGGAAACGGCTTTGCGAAGGAGCGGAAAAGGAAGCACAAAAGTTCAGTTTAGCACTACCGTAGCATAAGCCATTTTCTATTTGCTAAATTACAAAAAAGGAAATAAAAATGGCTTATGCGATGATAGAATTACTGTTGTTGAGTTTTGCACTTAACCCGCTCTTTTGCAAAACCGATGTTATCTGCTGTTTTTTTATTTTCAATCTTATTTCAAATCTTCCA
>JAKQEZ010000425.1 GCA_029558435.1 Bacteroidota bacterium | reverse complement strand
CCTCAAATTACATCTTTACAATATGTTATCAATCAGAAATTGAATGATACATTGTATGACCAAGACATTATTTTGTTCAAAGGTCGCGATTACATTTTGGAAGAAATGGAAGGTTTACATTTTAGTATCAATGCAAAATCATTCTACCAAACCAATTCCGATCAAGCCTACGAATTATACAAAATTACGAGAGATTTCGCTGGATTAACTGGTGAAGAATTGGTTTACGATTTATATACTGGAACAGGAACAATTGCTCAATTCGTTTCGAAAAAAGCGAAAAAAGTTATTGGTGTAGAAGCCGTTCCTGATGCGATTTTAGATGCAAAAGCCAATGCCGAACGCAATAACATTACCAATTGTGAGTTTTTTGTTGGTGACATGAAAAATGTGTTTAACGATGAATTCATCGCCACTCATGGTCACCCTGATGTAATTATTACTGATCCTCCACGAGATGGTATGCACAAAGATGTGGTAGAACAAATTCTGAAAATTGCGCCTGAAAAAGTAGTTTATGTGAGTTGTAATTCCGCAACACAAGCCAGAGATCTAGCTTTGATGGACGAAATGTATCAAGTAACAAGAGTACGACCTGTAGATATGTTTCCACAAACACATCATGTAGAAAACGTGGTTTTGTTGGAAAAAAGATAATACTTGTCACATTGAGCCTGTCGAAATGTTACGGAATGACTTCAACAAGCTCAGTCTGACAAAAAAAGATAATTATGAAAAAAATAGCTTTTATAGCACTGTCCTTACTTGTAGCGGTTTCGTTTTGGAATTGTGAAAAAGACGATATTTGTGCTGAAGGAACTCCAGTTACGCCTAGAGTTATCATTGAATTTTTTGACGCTGCTGATCCCGAAACTCCAAAAAACGTGACCAATTTGGGAGTAATTGCTAGTGGTTTTACGGAAGGATTTGCTTTTAATGGAACCAATAAAATTGAAGTTCCCTTGCGAACCAATGTAGACACTACGGATTTGGATTTTGTTTTAAACGGAGCTGATAATGATCCTGCTAATGACGAAACAATTACATTAACTTTCAACTACGAAAGAAGTAACGTTTTTATCTCAAGAGCTTGTGGATATAAAACTATTTTTAATTTAACGAATGTTTTACCAAACGATTTTACAGGAACTTGGATTTCTAACTTAACTATTGAACAACCTAATATCATAAATGAAAATGAAACACATATTAAAATTTACTTTTAGTCTTGTTGTTTTGTTTTCAATAGTTGGAAACGCACAAGACAGCATTCAAAAATTCCCAGAACGCTACGGATTGCGTGTTGGTGTGGATTTACATCGTTTGTCTAAATCATTTTATGATAAAGATTACAGAGGTTTAGAAATTGTGGGCGATTACCGTTTAACTAAAAAATTCTACATCGCAGGAGAATTAGGAAATGAAGAAAAAACGGTTGATGATGACCGTTTGAACTTTACTACAAATGGTACTTATTTTAAAGTTGGTTTTGATTATAATGCCTTTGAAAACTGGCTCGACATGGAAAACATGATTTATACTGGTATGCGTGTTGGATTTAGTTCGTTTGAACACCAAGTAAACAGTTATAAAATCTACGAAAACAACAGTAATTACTTCGGACAAACCATTTTTGCTCCAGGAGAAAAATTCAGCGGACAAACGGCGAGTTGGGTAGAAATTATTGGTGGTATTAAAGCCGAACTATTCAACAATTTATACATGGGATTTTCCGTGCGATTGAATTATTTGATTTCCAATAAAGAACCAGAAGGTTTTGCCAATTTATACATTCCAGGTTTTAACCGAACGTATGATGGTAAATTTGGAGCTGGATTCAATTACACGTTGAGTTATTTTATTCCGATTTATAAGAAGAAGAAATAGCAATAGATTAGTCCACAATTGCTTGTGGATTTTTTTTATTCTAAAATCTTATTTTTGTTTCTTACATTTGATTACAAACCAAAAAACGAAACAAACTATGAATCCAATTTTAAGAAATACTTTAGCTGTAATCGCTGGAATTGTAATTGGCAGTGTGGTTAATATGAGTTTGATTACCGTTAGCGGTTCTATAATTCCACCACCAGAAGGCGCAGATGTTACCACAACCGAAGGTTTAAAAGCTTCTATGTCTTTATTTGAACCTAAACATTTTGTTTTTCCGTTTTTAGCGCATGCTTTGGGAACATTGGTTGGTGCATTTATCGCAAGTTTAATTGCTGCAACGCATAAAATGAAATTTGCTTTTGCTATTGGTTTCTTTTTTCTTTTGGGCGGAATTGCAAGTGTTTTTATGTTGCCGTCACCAACATGGTTTACCGCTTTAGATTTAGGTATTGCGTATCTTCCAATGGCTTATTTTGGTGGAAAATTAGCGACT
>JAKQEZ010000402.1 GCA_029558435.1 Bacteroidota bacterium | reverse complement strand
ACAAATTCTTGTTTGTTAAGAATTTCAAGAAACTTAGGCAACGATGCTTTTTTGTTGGCTTCAAGGTCTGAATGAAGTTGATTGAGAAATATTAGTTGTAGCTCCTTTTTGCTTGTTTTGTGCGTTTCATCTGCCACAGATGAAACGAATTTATTAACCAAATCACTTTCAAGAAAATACAGACTTGCTACAATAGCATTATGTAAATTACCATTGCTTCGGATAATATTGAGAACTGAGCAATTATGAAATGCAGAGTAGTTTTTTTCAGTTACTGGTTTCCAAAATCTTTTTCCTTCTTCGTCAGTTTTTGTAATCAGTTTGTCCCAAATTTCATAAGCTGCTTCTATGTCTCCGCTTTTCAAGTTTTCAAAAGCCGCTTCATCTGTTATTGGGTTGCCATTCCAAAACCAAAATAAGGCTGCATTTATCTTGTCATTGTCAAGGTTAAGTTTTGATGCTGCTTCTTCAACACTGTCAATCGTTCTATGAAAGTCACCAAGTGCAGGAAAACTAAAGTCGTCCTGTGGGTCTTGTTCGGCTTCAATATATTTTTTGAGCCTGCTTATTTGTTTTGTCTGCTCCTTTGCTGTCGCCCCGACAAGCAAACCAACTGTCCTGTATGGGTTGTTTATAATTAAGTTCATCTATACTGTCAGTTAATAATTTTCGAATTTATGGTTTTCAGTCGTGCGTGGGCAAAAATGGCTCTTTTGGTTTTGCGAAGGGTCGGCTTGTGTGTCGGGCAAAACCAAATGTGCCATTTGTGCGGCTGGCTAAAATTGTTTTTAAAAAATGTGCGGTGGAAAAAAATAAAAATACAGAAGCGTTGGCTTTTGGGTCGGCTGTCTGACGGTTCATTTGTCCCGTTACTTTATGTTTATTTCTTTCGTTCATTCTTGCTGTGTCGTCTTTTAGGCTTGCAGGTAACGGAATGGGTATTGCCGAAGGAGGGGATTTTTTGCACAAAAGTTCAATCGAAGAACGAATGATGAACCTTG
>JAKQEZ010000761.1 GCA_029558435.1 Bacteroidota bacterium | reverse complement strand
ACCTGTTTATTATGAGTGATTATCAGTTGCAGGTAGATTCTCCATATCCGATTAAAAAGCGCGAGGAAATAGAAAAGAAACCAGAGCGCCTGCCTTACCCACAAAGCAGAATACGCTACAAGCACTATGGCAAGAATGTAGAAAAATTAGTGGAAAAGTGTGTGGCTACCGAAGACCCTGAAAAGCAAGCTGCTTTTACCCAATGTATTGGCAACTTTATGAAACTGGTGTACCAAAACTGGAGCAAGGAAGAAGTGAATGACCTGACGATTAAAAACGATGTGCGGTTAATTTCTAAAGGGCAATTGGAAATTACCGAAGACCAAGATATTGGCTCACTGGCACGTGCCAATAAATTTAAACCCAGCAACAATAACAACATGATGGGTGGTAACGGCAACCGCAACAAAAACAAACACCGCAATAACCGCAACAAAAATTTTAAGAAGCGTAGGTAGTCGTGCCACTGTTAGCACCAGTTGTTCTTGTCCACCAGTCGAAGTTGTCTGAAATTATTATTTCGTTTTTCTCCAAATGATGTGTCGTTTTCATTGGTATTGTTCGGAATGCTAAATGGTATTTGTTGGCTAATGCTCTGATTTCTTCTGTGTCGTCATATGTCAACATAAACTTTCCTTGAATTTTAGATGTCAAGTAAAATAGTTGTTCGTGGTCTATGTCGAAATATGTGTAAAGTCGTTTACCTGCAATAGTGTAAGGAGGGTCTATGAAAAAATATGCGTTTCTATTGTCGCTGTTTTGCTCAATTACTTTGAAGGCGTCAGTCTGTAGGAATTGAATTTTATGTTTGATGAAATTTATTGCTCTAATTCTGTCGGCAAGTGTTTTTGCATACCATCTAGAAGCAATGCCTTTTCCGTTCTCACCGTTTTTGAGCATTCCAGAACC
Organism: Bacteroidota bacterium; assembly: GCA_029558435.1. The sequence continues at coordinate 1,581 of JAKQEZ010000761.1, read as the reverse complement.
TTTGGCAATAATACCACCGTGAAAAACTCTGTTTTTAAGAATGGTGCAAAAAGCAATGTCTTTAATTTCTTTGTTTGGATTACTAAGTTCCTTATTTACGTTTTCGTGTGATAGTTCAAAGTTTAAAATTCTGTCAGCAAGCCATTCATTTTTGCCATTTAGGATTATTTCCCAAACTGCTGCAACTTCTTCGTCTAACTCAACCATTGTTATTTGGTCAGCAAGATTTTCAAATGCTGCTGTCAAGCTAACAATACCACCACCCGCAAACGGTTCAATTAAATTCTTTTTGTTGCTGTCTTGACGAAGCCATTCACGAACAGTCGGAATTAACCAAGTCTTTCCGCCCGGATAACGAAATGGACTTCTTTGTGGAACAGATGCAACATTGACAACTTGCGTTTGTTGCTTTTTTACTGTTGCTTTTTCAAATATGGTTAATTGTTCACCCATTTTAACTGCTGATTATATCGGTTAAACTTGGTGCGTCAGGTGAATTGCCTTCTAATCTTTCATCAAGCCTGTCTTGAAGAATATTTATAAAATCTTCAAGTTTCCCAGGTTCAGGAGTTGTAACCTTAAACAAAGCCGCTTCAAAGTCTGTGTAAACTGTTTCAACCAATGTCAAGTTGTATTGCTTAGTTTCCTTGTCAAGAACTAAGTCATATAAAAACCAAGCAATATCTGCTTTCTCTTTACTTACTGTTGGTAGCTTCGGTAAAGTATCAAAGAAAGATTTTTGTAAAGCAACAGTCTGTTTCTTTTTCCAAGTTTGGAAAATTCCACCTTTGTAAAGCATTTGCGGAATTAATCGCTTCCGTGAAGAAGAAAGGTAGTCAGGCTTAGGTGAGTTGTATCCAGTTGCCCAAGAGAATTTGCTTGTCGGTTTGTTTATGTAACTGTCAAACGGATTACGAAGATTGCCAGATATGTAAACACCTTGAACTTCAAGAGAAGCAAAGTCAATAAGTTGTCCCTTGTCGTTATAGGCTACTAAAACAAAGTCAATGTTTCCAGCGGATTGCCCGTTCTTGTCAAGTAGTTTAATTTCAGAAAGTGAAGTCCATTTAGTTTTTTCGTCAAAAGCAAATTTTGCAGCATTTTCGATTATTAACCAGTCTTCCCGAAATCTTGTCGGGCAAGTAATTACAGGATTGTCATTGTGAAACACACTGCAAACTCCTAATGGGTCGTTCGCCTTGTCCTTTGTGCAATTTGGAACCTTGTTATTAAAAGGGCACAGCTTCTTATCACGGTAACGTTTTGCTTTGGCCGTCTCATTTATAATTGGGAAGCCAAAAACTTCCGCTAAAGGATTATTATTTTTCTTGTCTGTTGCCATAGGGCAAAGTTACTAAATTTTTCTATCGGCCGATAGGTTTTTGTCCACCGCTTGATGATGGTCAGCCGTCTTTTTACAATTGGTGCTAACGTCAGTTTGTCTAATAACCTATATTTTTGTTATTAGATTTTCAAAAATAGATAAATATTTCCATTTTAAGAGATTAAAATGGGATTTATTTTTGTGAAAATGCATTTGATTTTCGAGAATAAAAAGGGTTGTAATGGGCTTCAAATGGT
>JAKQEZ010000384.1 GCA_029558435.1 Bacteroidota bacterium | reverse complement strand
GATACCATTTACCTCTATAATAAACACCTTGTATTTCAAAAGGCTTGCCTTCTCGTTTATCAGATTCTTTTATATCAGAGGGGAAATAATAAACACCGTCATAATATAAACTCATCGCTCCAAACTTATTTGATTTTCTAGGCTTGTTTTTATAGACCTTTGGTTTTTCAAATAAATTATCGCTTAGTTCGGTAGTTACTCCTGCGTATGTTGTTTTTGTAGCCATAATAAAAACGCCCTATAACACTATGTAAAAGTAATAGCCGTGTTATGGGTCTTATTTAAGCTATTACAGTATCTTTAAATTTAGTTTTCAATCAATTGGTAGTGCTATAAATCGGCTACTACTCTTACATTCAACGTTAGCTGCTATTTTACCGACCACTCCGCAAGTTTGGACTTGACTACCAATTTCAGTTCATCAACTTTTGACAATGGACAACGAAAAGCAATTGTTTTAGTTTGTTCGTTGTATTTAGGTTTAGCACCCGACCGTTGCCGAGTGCCTCCCCTTGTTTCTTTCTTCTTAGCCATTACTTTTTGTTTTTGTAAAAAGTAAAGCACTCATCCCATTTACTTGACTTTTTCAAGTTACTTTGTCTTTCTCCTATTGGCTTTGACATATCCCAATCAAAAGTTTGCTTTGCAATAATTCTGCAATTCAAATCTTTGATAGTTTGTAATCCGCTTGGAGTTCCAACCACTCTATGGCATTTAACATCAGTAAGCCATAATTCGTGTGAAATCTCATCAATAAACAACCCTTGTGCAAGCGCATAAGAATCAGATGCTTTTTGTCCACTTAAATTTTGCTCAGGTGCATAAGTAACCATTTCTAAATTTCCTTTTTCGTTGACAAGGAAGTAACCAGTGTGTTTTGCTATTGTATTCATTTTGTTTGTTTTTAATTACCCTGCAAATATACAACCTTATTTTGAATTTGCAAACTTTTTCAAAGATATTTTCAAATTATCTTCTAAAATACTGATAATCAAAGATAAAAAACAGCAGCTAACAGCACCTATACAAAATAAAAGCCATCAAAATACTGCTATAATTGAACCATCGTGCAAGGCTTTTACT
>JAKQEZ010000372.1 GCA_029558435.1 Bacteroidota bacterium | reverse complement strand
TCAAGTGTTTCAGGTAGCTTTTCAATTTCCTTTTGCATAATGTTTTTAAGGGTTTCACGTAAACCCATTGTTAAAACTTGTTCTTTTGTTTTCATATCAATTAAAATTTGTTGTTAATACTTGTTTCAATTCCTGTAATCTTTTCAAGTAGGGTAGAAAGGTTCGTTTGCCGTTATTTGCTTTCACGGTGGCAAAGTGGCTTTCAATGAATAGGAAACAATCCGTTATTGTGCTGTATGGGTTCAGCTTTACGGGTTGGGTTGGTAGTTCAATACTTGCAAAATAGGATTCAAGTTCTGAAATAATAGGACTCCAGTCTTGGGGCTGCTCCCTTTTAGGCCGTTCAATTCGTTCAGTTTCGAATTCCCCAAATTCTTGTAATGGAGTAACGTGTGATAATAAAATGTTTTGTTGATGAGTAACTTTAGTAACTACAGTAACTTTTTTAGGTTCGGGCTGTGGTGTTTGTTCCTGAATGTCCCGTTTTCTGAATAGCCGCCAATCCAGTTTTATTAAATAATCTGCAAGGTCGTTGCCTTCACTTTTGTCCAGTTGTGGTGCTAACCGCTCCAGTAAGTCCGAAAATATAAAACGTGTTCCTGGTAAACGGCTTTCGTATTCTTTGGCTTTGGTTTCCCATTCTTTAAAGGTGTTACCGTCTTTTGAAAGGTCGGGAAATACATAAACAAAACGCCCCTTCAATACTTTCAGTTTGTCAAATGAAAAACTGCTTTTGTTGTAAACTGCCAACCAAATAAGGCTTTCAGGTGTTTCGGGCAAACCAAAATACAACGTACCGTAAACGGCTGTTTTTGGGGCTTCAACTAATGCAACGGGGTTGCTGTGGTACTTGCTTAAAAGGTGTTCGCCAAATAAACAGGAAATTCGTTTATCCTGCTTTGTGTACGCTTCCAACCATTCGGGCAACGGCTTATTGTTTCGGGTGTGGTGCTTTTCAATTATTGAATGTAAAAAGTCCGTGCCTGTAGTGTGGTTCTGTTCGTCAAATTGCTTTACCTGAACGGCTCTTACATTGCCCCTTACATCAATAAAAGGAAAAGTATTTGCCCCTGCTCTGTAACCATTTGCAACCGTCCCCAATCGGTACAACTGAACAACCTTTGTAACCTCATCAACTTCAAAGGGAAATTGTACCCTGTAAAATAAGTTTTGTATAAACGTGTTCTTTTCATAGCGTTCGGGCTGTAATGTTTGTTTGAATGTATTAAAGTCAAAAAATACGGGTTCAGGTGTGGGCTGTGGTATTGCCTTTTTTCGCTGTGGTTTCCAGTTGTTCGGTAATTCCGAACGGTTGCCCTGTTCCTGCTCCCAAATTACTTTTGCGTACCCGTCCAAATACGGGTTGAGGTGGTATGAACATTTACTTTCACGGTCGCAACGTCCGTACTGTTCAGGCAAATGGTCGCCTGTTTCTGTATCAATGTACAGTACAAAGGTCTTTTTATTACAGTTGGGGCAATGGTGTTTTTTACTGCCTTTTTCTAAACTGTATCGGTGTGGTTGGTTACTAAAGTTACTCATTGAAAAAACCTTTTTTATTTGCGTTAAAAATTTAATCCCGGTGCTTCAATAAATACCGCTAATTGGTTTTGTGAAACCCTATCTACAATCAAACTCAACGCCCGTAACTGCTTAATGAAATTTGACTTTTTAAAGGGTGTCATTCCGTCATCAATACAAAAGGCTCTATATTCCGGGTACAGGTCTTTGATTAACTTGTAATTGGTTAAACTGCCTTTGTATTCGTTTTCATTCAAAAACATCTGTACGCTGTTACTTTCAATTTTGTATTGTTCAACGGCTTGTTGGGCTGCTTCACAATCTGAAAACTTCTTTTGCTCCAGTAACCTGTTAAGCCCTTGCAATACCCAATTGAATACGCCTGAAAGTTCTTTTTCAATAATCTTTGTATGTAGGTTTTTATCCTGTTCCTGTGGCGGAATTGTAACATCAAAGGGAATAATTAAAAACCGTCTGAAATAGGCGTTTGTATGTTCAACGTCTTTGGGTAATTCATTACAGTTGAAAATCAGTTTTGCATATTGTTTCAAAATGAAGGGTTGCCCATAAGGTAAACGGGCTTCAACGGGTTCGCCTGAA
>JAKQEZ010000363.1 GCA_029558435.1 Bacteroidota bacterium | reverse complement strand
GTGTAAATTTCGGTTGTGCGGCTACTGTTGTGCCCCAATAACTCCTGAATGTAACGCAAGTCAGTGCCCTTGTCCAATAAATGTGTAGCATAGCTGTGACGCAACCAATGCAAGGTGGCTGGCTTGTTGATGTTTGACTTTTTCAACGCCATCTTCATAACATTTTGTAAACTTTTGGGCGAATACTGTGAACACGCCTCCTGACCCTCAAATAACCATACTTTCGGACGATACAAAATGTAATACTCGCGCAATAAATGCAAAATCTTCTCGGTTAGTGGAACTAAACGGTCTTTTTTACCCTTCGATTGCTGAATAAAAATGGTCATGCGCTTGCTGTCAATGTCGGTCGGACGTAAATTCAATAACTCACTTCTGCGCAATCCACATGCATATATTAAACTCAACATCACCCGATGCTTAACGTTGGGCAAAGCTTGCAAAAGTTGTTTCACCTCTTCCATACTCAAAACATGAGGTAGTCGGTGTTCCACTCGTGGTCGGTGAATACTTTCTACATCAATGTTGCGGTTCTCTACAACACGATAAAATAACTTCAACGCATTGACGGTTTGATTTTGATAGGTGGACGATAACTTGCGCTTGAGAATGTATTCATTGTTAAACACCACCACATCATTATTGGTAATTTCATCCACTTGCTTGTCGTGATGAAAAGCAAAAAATATTGCCACAACCTCCGAATAAGTCTTTATCGTGCTTTCACTATAACGCTTAGATCGCAACCATTTCACAAAACGCTCCAACAACGGATAAAACCGATGCGGCAAATGTTTATTCTCAAAAACAGAAATTTTAAAAAGCTTCCGATATTCTTTGGTGTCGGGCAAATGCCAACATTTTAATGTTCGACTCCAAGTAGCGCCCGATAGTAATTTAAACCGCTGAATAAGCTCCGGTTTGTTGTCAAATTCTACAGCTATACGCCGTTTCCCCTCGTGGGTTATTAATCTAGCTTTGTACATAAAAGGTATATTTGGTTTATTCTAAATTAATAAAAAAGAATCGTTTAAACCAAATTTTTAGAAAAAAAGTTTGAAAATATCCCAAAAGAATTTTAGGAAACGCTTTTCAAATAAGAAAAAATCACTACTTTTGCGCCGGGGTAAGTCTTGCACGACCAGCTCCCTTCTAATCCACCAGGACAGGAATGTAGCAAGGGCCGAAGGTTGTAGCGGTGCGATGTAAGTAGCTTGCCCCTCTTTTTTTCCTTTTTTTACTACTTTTGCAGGAAAAACAATCAAACATGGAATTTATTAGTGAGGAACTCGACAAATACGTATGTGCACACACAGAAATTGAACCGCCGTATTTGCAAGAATTAAACCGTAAAACTCATTTAGAAGTGCTGCAACCACGCATGTTGAGCGGCCATTTTCAAGGACGTGTTTTGAGTTTGCTTTCGCACATGATTCAGCCACAACGAATTTTAGAAATTGGAACCTATACCGGCTATTCGGCATTGTGCTTGGCAGAAGGTTTAACACCAACAGGACAATTAATCACCATTGATGTGAATGAAGAATTGGAAGAGTTGGTTGCTTCGTTTATTGAAAAATCGGGGAGAGCACAGCAAATAAAACCAATGATAGGCGATGCCATGCAAATTATACCAACGCTAGACGAAATGTTTGATATTGTTTTTATTGATGCCGACAAAAAAAATTACATCAATTACTACAATTTAGTATTTGACAAAGTAAAAACAGGGGGCTACATTATTGCTGACAATGTGTTGTGGTCTGGAAAAGTGCTGGAAGATTACGAAAAATTAGATAAATCTACTCAATTGTTGATGGACTATAATAAAATGGTGCACCAAGATGAGCGTGTGCAAGAAGTTTTGTTTCCCATTCGCGATGGGTTGATGATTGCTCGAAAAAAATAGGCGTTCTTCAATAAAAAAAAACGCCTACTTCATGAATTTTTTAGGAATTTTATTTGCCAGTGAGGAACTTGAATAAATCGTTTCCGTTGGCATAGAGCATCAATGCAATCAATAAAAAGAAACCAATGTATTGCGCAATTTCCAATACTTTTTGAGGTGCTTCTTTTCCTGTTACCATTTCATACAACAAGAAAACCACGTGTCCACCATCCAACGCTGGGATAGGTAGTATGTTCATAAATGCCAAAACTATGGATAAGAATGCAGTTGCCGACCAAAATACTCTCCAATCCCAAACTGGCGCAAAAATTTTACTCATAGAACCAAATCCGCCCACTTGTTTTGCTCCTTCCTTGGTGAAAATTAATCCCATGGATTTTATATAACTACTCAAGGTTTCAACACCCAAAGTTACACCTGCTGGAAAAGATTCAAAAAATCCAAATTTTTCTGTTGCATAAGGAATGTTGAAATAATTGTAATCTTGCGGTTGAAATCCAACTTTACCAGTAGAATCAACATTTAATGTGAGTTGTGTCAATGCATTATTACGCATTACTTCCATTGTTATACTTTTGCTTTTATTGGCAGCAAGCACTTCCGTAACATCATTAAAATAAGGAGTTGCATCTCCGTTGATTGATACAATGCTGTCTTTTTCTTTCAAACCACCTTTTGCAGCGTTTGATTTTTCTACTACTTTATACACAACAGTAGGTATTCGCAAATTGTACAAACTGGTGTAACTGTTTTTCAATGCTACTTGATCAAAATCTTGTGGTAATTCCAATTCCACTGTTTCTCCGTTTCTATTAACGGTCAATTTTCTTTCGCCTTCAATAACAATGGCAGAGAACATTTTAGCAATGTTATCCACTTTTTGTTCACCAACTTTTACAGGAATATCGCCGTCTTCTAAACCATATTTTTTGAGCTCTGGATAGGCAACCGACATACCATATTTCTTAGCAGAATCAACCGTATAGTATTGTTTTCCCCACACAAATAAAATCATGGCATAAATTAAAAGTGCCAAAAAGAAGTTAACCGTTACACCTCCAATCATCACAATTAAACGTTGCCACGCAGGTTTTGAACGAAATTCCCATGGTTGTGGTGGTTTTGCCATTTGCTCCTTATCCATCGATTCGTCAATCATTCCCGAAATTTTGACGTATCCTCCTAATGGCAACCATCCAATTCCCCATTCGGTATCACCAATTTTGCGTTTGAACAATGAAAACCAAGGATCAAAAAATAAATAGAATTTTTCAACTCGAATATCAAACATTCTGGCTGCTATGTAGTGTCCAAATTCATGAAGTACAACTAAAATTGCGAGCGATAAAATCAATTGTGAAACAATTATCAATACTTCCATTGTGTGTTTATCATTTTAATTTAAGCCAACAAATATAATTAATGTTTAGTATTTCATCCACACCGCATTGCTATAAACAAATGATTTCATACATTTTATTAATAAATATTAACTTTTGTTATCTTTACATCAATTAAAAAAATGAAAATGAAAACATTCTTACTTGCTATATTGCTACTTCCATTCACTTTAGTGGCGCAACAGCCCATCATGTCGTTGAAATCTCAAGTTGATTTAATGTTCATTAAAAAAAATGCAGCATTGATTCAAAAAAAGGATAAAAATATGTGGCAAGAACTCCCATTGATAGAAATAAACAAGGAAATTTATGTTTCATTTGTTGGTAAATTAAAAAATAACCAAGTTGTTTCTAATTCCAATGATGTTATTATTGGCAAAGGAGTTGGAACTATAAGAAGTATTCGTATCCGAATTGATAAATTGGATAAAATAGCCAATTTACCACAAATTTCGCACTTAGAATTGGCCGGTAAAATAAAACCAGATTTGTATAAAGTTACCTACGATACGCGCGTTGATAGTGTTCATAATGGTTGGGGATTGGCACAAGGATATTCTGGGAAAAATGTGATTATTGGAGTTCAAGATTGGGGTTTTGATTACACCCATCCGATGTTTTATGATACACTTTTGCAAAACAACCGCATTTTGGCTGCTTGGGATCAATTTAAACACGCTGGACCCACACCTACAGGTTATAATTATGGAACTGAATATGCAACTGTAAATGATTTATTAACTGCAGAATGCGATACCTCTAATCAATACAATCACTCTACTCACGGAACGCACGTTTCAGGCATAGCTGGCGGAAGTGGAGCAGGTGTTTACTCTAAAGGAATGGCTTTTGAAAATCAATTTTTATTCAATACGTTGATTATTGACGAAGCGGCTGCAGTTGATGGCTGGAACTGGATGTATTCTAAAGCTCAGGCGGCTGGAAAACGCTTGGTTGTAAATATGAGCTGGGGCTTGTATCATTTTAGTGGTAATGATGGAACATCCTTATTAAGCCAAGCTATTGAAGAACTGACCGATTTAGGGGTTTTATTTGTTTCATCAGCAGGCAATAATGGCAGTGTTAATTTTCATTTTCAAAAAGAATTTAATAACGATAGCATACGTTCAAAAGTGCAATTTTATGATTATGCTCTTCACGATTCAATGTGGGGACAAAGTTTGCATGGTTGGGGGACACCCGGATTTGATTTTGATGTAAAAATTCAGGTCTATTCCACAGCAACCAACCTTGTTGCAGAAACTCCCTATTATTCAACATCAATGAACGGATATGATGAAGGATATTTATTGATTTCTCCAACCGACACTGTTTGGTATAACATTGTGGCTCAATCAGCTTTCCCATCCAACGGAAAACCAATGGTGCGTTTTCGCGTTAAAAATAAACATGCTGTAAATATTGTGTTAGTTGCCCGTGCAAACCAAGGAACCGTGCATTTTTGGAATTTAGTGGAATTAACAACCAATGGAGGAAATTGGGGACAAGCATTTTTTACATTTGGAGCCTGGTCTATTGGAGGTGATGCTCAATATGGTATTGGTGAACCAACTTGTGCAACTGATTGCATTTCTGTAGCTTCTCATGCTGCTGAATTTTTGCACTCTAGTGGTAATGTTTTTGGAGGTAGCCGTTCAGGATTTTCAAGCATTGGACCAAGAAATGATGGTGCAATGAAACCCGATATTTCTGCTCCAGGTTCTTCTGTCGTTAGTAGTGTTAATTCATATACTACCGATAGTTATAGCTCACTTGCTTCAACCAATTTCAATAGTAAAACATACCATTTCACTTCATTGTCGGGCACTTCTATGTCGTCACCCGCTGTTGCTGGAATTTGCGCTTTAATTTGGGACGCAAATCCCTATTTATCACCGCGTCAAGTGAAACAAATCATCATAGAAACAGCTCGTTTGGATCAATATACAGGTCAAATACCAGCCATAGGTGATGTGAAATGGGGACATGGAAAAATCAACGCGTTGGCAGCTGTGAAAAAAGCGTTAACCATTGTTGGACTTGAAGACAATGTTGCAACAATAGCAAAATGGACGGTATATCCTAATCCATCATCAGCAACAATTCATCTTCAAGGTTTAAGCAACATAACATCCGTTGAATTGATTGATTTGTCGGGCAAGCAACATGCGCTAAATGTGCAACAACAATCATGGGTCGTAAGTAAATTTACACCAGGTGTTTACATTTTTAGAACGGTAGCAAATGAAAAAGTTTACCAACAAAAAATCATTATTCAGTAGCTATTGTTTGGATAGGGTGGGACGCTGCTTCCACTTTGGTTGATAAAACAACGATAAAATTGCAAGCAACAACGTGTAAATAGGAAAACACATTTCGTATAAAGGAAGCAACACCAAATAACGTAGTTTTTCAATAGATTTAAAATACGAGAAAGAAACCCAAGCATCAATTGCGCTTTTTGAAATGATTAAAAATAGCGCAGTAGAATAGTGGCTTTGCAACAAAAGAATCGTCACCAATACGCTCAGTATTAGCATCCAACCTAAATGAATAATGCCTATTTGTTTTGCCAATCCATCATTTACATGCGGGGTTTTTTGAATCCATCGTAACCGTTGATTTATCAAATCTTTCACGGATGCAGGCGAAGGCGTTGTAACAGCAAGTTGTTTGTTGGTATATACAGCAACTATTTTGTTTGATTGCAAAAAATCGTTCAATAAAAATTGATCGTCGCCACTCAATATGTGTGCATGATGTTCCATTGTATTAGAAGCCAAATAGGCTGTTTTTTTAACCAATAAATTGGCACCACTCGCCACAATTGGACGATAATAGCCAGCAACAATACTGTTCAAAACATTAACTAAATAAACATCCAACTCAAAAAGAGAAAACCCACCTTTCGATTGCATTTTTACAGGAAGTATAGCCATATCAACGGCTGCTAACTGAAATAATTTATCAAAATAATCATTGCCAAATGAAATATCGGCATCCATGGTTAAGAAATAGGGGGTTAAACATTGTTCAACTCCAGCATGTATTGCCGCTTTTTTTCCATCTTTTTGAGAATGAATAATCCGATAATTATCAATTTTTAAATGGTTCTTAATCACTTCAATAGTTTGATCGCAAGAATGATCGTTGACAAACAAAATTTCTTTAGGCAATTGGTTGGATGCAGACAGCGATTGCAATAAAGGTAAAATACGCTTGGCTTCATCTCTAAATGGAACTATGAGTGTTATTTCACCCATTGAATTCAATTCTTGAGCAAGATTTTTGTTTTTAAATTGCATTTTTTGGGTACCAACATACGCCGCTATTGCCACTAAAAAATAAATAATACAATATGCCAACGTTGCATCAATCATTTCTGTTTCTTTTTGCAAATAATTAATCCTAAAAGTGTAGGTAAAAATAGATTAAAAACCCATACCGTCAGCGAAACCATTACAATTGAAGTGGGTGAAATGCTCAATCCATTAAAAACCAATAAAGCAATGGATTCTCGGATAAATAATTTTCCTAAAAACAAAGATGGAGAAAGCGTTGTCCACAAATAAAACAACCAAATCAACCAGAATAAATGCCAAGTCATTGGTTCTCCAAATGCATGAAAAGCAAGCAATAATTGCAAAGCAAAAACCAAATGCCTAAGTAAAGACAATAGCAAAATATGCAGTCTAAAACGCGCATTGGTTTGGAGCACCATTGCTATGCGTTTGTACCATTTGAATTGTTTTGAAAAGAATTGTATTTTTTCATAATTGAAGTAAAACAATAGGCTAGTAAGAACAATCAATAAAGGAAAAAACAGTAAATTGGAAGCTACAATTTTTGAAGATAAAACCAGTCCAAAAACACCCAAAACAATAGTGGCTATAAATTGTCCTAAATTGGCTGTTAAGGTTAGCAACACAATAGAAATTCTAAACCTTCGTTGAAAATAATAGATGCGACCAATAAAATTTCCTTGCATGTTGGGCGTTAGCATTCCAGTTATAATGCCAG
>JAKQEZ010000321.1 GCA_029558435.1 Bacteroidota bacterium | reverse complement strand
TAAAATAAGTGAATCTGTTGTTTTCTAATTTACAAACGCCATTTCCATAGGAAGAAAACCACAATGCACCTTTTTGGTCTTCGGTAATAGACATGATGGTGTTGCTTATTAAGCTATCTGATTTAGTATAACTTACAAATTTTTCATTGGTAAATTTAATCAGCCCACCTCCATCCGAACCCATAAAAATATTTCCTTCACTGTCTTCTAAAATACACTTGATATTGTTCGCGATTAAACCATCTTTAACAGAAAAGTTTTGTGTTTGATTGTTGACCAATTTGGTTATTCCTGATTTAGAAACAAACCAAAAAGAGCCATCTTTTTTTGGAATAAAAGATCTGATGTGATTGTTTACCAACCCGTTGTGTTCGGTGGTAATTTTTGTTACTGCTTTTTTGGTAATTTTTAATACTCCATCACCAAAAGTGGAACACCAAATGGTTTTGTTTTTATCAAGAAAAACTTGTGAAGCATTAATGTTTTGAACAGTATCTTTAATTTGATTTTTGGCAGTTAAGAGGTAAATCCCTTTTTTAGTAGAAAGCCATTTGTTGTTTTGTTTGTCGCAAAATATGTGTCGTACATAATTGCTTTCAATATTTTCTAATGAAACGGTATAATACGAAAACTCACCGTTACTGTATTTTACAATTCCACCACCGTCGGTTGAAAGCCAAATAGCTCCATTTTGGTCTTGTGTAATGGATAACACAAAATATGAACTCAGTTCAGGTTTAAAAGTGAGTGTTTCAAATTTTTTGCCATTATAAACAGATACTCCACCCAAGGAACCGAACCAAATTTTGTTTGATTTATCCATAAAAATGGCATTTACCTGATTGTTAATTAATCCTTCTTTTGTAGAATAGTTTTTAAAATGTTTGCCATCAAATTTTGAAACTCCTCCCAATGTTCCAATCCAAATGTATCCTTTGTTATCTTGGCAAAGTGAGTTTATTTGTGATTGAATTAGCCCATGTTCAACAGAATAATTTACAAAATTGTATTGCTGAGCAAAAGAATTTAATGCAATAATCAATAAACCAACAACTCCAACGATTAACCTCATTGTCAATTAAAAAGTGCGTATTGCGTTAATAAATTCATTCAATTTTCTTCTTGAAATTGGAATGATTGTTCCGTTGTCCATAATGGCAATGTTACCATTTTTTCGGTTAAATTCTTTTAAATGATATTTGGTGTTGATAATGTGTGATTTATGTACGCGGAAAAACACATTTTTGTTCAATACTTTTTCGTATCGAGCAATGGTCATGCTGCTTGTACATTTTTTGCCATCAGCCAAAAATATTTTGGTGTAGCTTTCGTCGGCTTCAAGTCTAACAATATCACTTG
>JAKQEZ010000317.1 GCA_029558435.1 Bacteroidota bacterium | reverse complement strand
ATGTAATCGGTAGTAACATAAGGATTTGCCCATGTGCTTGGAGTTGTTGCTCCATCGTGTGGCCAATGGTAATAATATTGTCCGTATCCACCTGTAACGGTTGCTACTAATTGAACGGAGTCACCAGGACAAACTTCAACGCTTGGGTTGAGCGTAACAACCAAAGGTGGGCTGGTTACGGTATAGGTAACATCATACGATTCTGTTAATCCACAAATATCAGTTACTTCAACGGTATAAACAGTTGTTTGTGAAGGCGTCACAACTTGAGTGGTTGCTGTGCCAAGAGTTGCACCATGATTAGAGGTCCATTGATAAGTAAAACCACCAAAACCACCCGTTGCTTGTGCCGATAAAGTTGCGGGAATATATGGACAAATTTCCGTAATATCAGCAGAACCTGTAATACTAATAGGCGTATAAACAGGAACGTTTACTGTAATTTGTTGCGTTACTGGTGTTTGAATGCAGGCGTCAATTACTGTTAGTGTATAATTTGTGGTGGCTGTTGGGTTAACAACAATAGAAGAAGTTGTTTCGCCCGTGCTCCATTGATATTGGTAGGGCAAAGTACCGCCAGAAACAGTTGAGGTAATGGTAACGTCTTGCCCAGGACACGTCATTTCTGTGGCACTTAATGACAGTTGAACAGGATCTACATCTTTAATAAATAGCTCAATTTCTTTTACTCGTGGATCTCCACAGTTATCTAAATAATTGAAAGTAAGCTTAATGTCTTCAATGCCTTCACTAATATTATCGAGTAGTGAAATTAAATCAAACTCAGTTGTTGTGGAGCCAGCTGGAATGGTAACAGATGATGGCAATGTTTGGTAATCTACACCATTAGTTGCTGTTCCAGAAGGTGTTATGTTGATTACCATTGGCGAGTTGATGTTGCAGTTGGTGCGCTCAAATTTTATTTTTGCCTGACTACAAGGTTCTGCCAACGTATTGGAGGTGTTTGGAATTGGGTTAACAATGGTATGGGTAACTTTTAGTGGGTCGTTTGCCTTAAAACTTTTAGCTTCTAAAAAGATTCCAGAATCCCACACACCATCTCCTACATCGGCAATTGCAAGTGTAAGATGATATGTTTGTCCACACTGCACTTTTGCTTTAGCCGTTAAAACCTTGGTAAAACCATCGTATTGAATGTAAATACTACTTGCATTGTATGGAGCTTGACTACCATTTCCGTTGCCGACAAAATATTGCGGATTACTCGGACCAGTTACTGGAACTCCTTGTGCTGGGGAACTATTTCCATTGTTGACATTGTTGATAGCAACGACACTACCGTTGGGTAAACGTGCAATATTTTGCTGTCCAGAAAAACCAGGGCCAGAAATAAAGAAGCCAAAAACGTCGTTGAATTGTGAACCAACGTATTCAGGATATTCTTCCGAACCAAAAACATACCTAAATTCAATGGAATCAGAACAAGTAGAGAAATCAAAAGATAAAACAGATGCATTAAATGTTTGCTTTCCAACTATGGAGGTCAATAATTGATATCCCGCTGTGTTGTTGTCGTATCCAGCACTTGCAGAGTTGTTAGGACCTATTGGTCCGTTGGTATTTCCAATAATGGTACCTGTAGTCATGATGATTCCTTTCTCGATACCCAAGTTGGTGCCTGTAGCATCAAAACTACCAATGGCACTTGGGGCACCTAAAAACGAAATGTTGCTTACAGTAATTCCTGGATCTCCCAATAAAACATTTTGCACTAAATTGGTTGGACTCTGCACACTGGTCGTAAGCTGAGTCATTCCATAAAAAATAGAACAACAAAAAGTTAATATGGAAAATAAGTACTTCATTATTAGATTATACGCAAAAATACATAAAACGTTTGCTTATTTGCTTTCAATTTGTGTGCCGAAATGCAAAAAAAGTGTTAAATAGCCGCTTTTTTCATTTAAAAGTACCTCTTGACACCTAAACGGTTGAAATAATTTACTTTACTGTAATGCATTTTTTACCAAAGTGGCTTTTGCTTTTCCAATAACTTCAGTTAATTCTTCCAACGAAGCTGCTTTGATACGGCTAACAGTTTTAAACTTTTTCATTAATGCAATTTGCGTTTTTTCGCCAATACCATCAATGGCCAAAACTTGCGATTGAATGGCGGCTTTGCTCCGTTTGTTGCGGTGACGTGTAATTCCAAATCGGTGTGCTTCATCACGCAAATGTTGGATGACTTTTAAACTTTCAGAACGTTTATCGATGTAGATTGGCAACGAATCTCCTGGAAAGAAAATTTCTTCTAACTTTTTGGCAATTCCTACAATAGCTACTTTTCCACGCAATCCCACTTCGTCCAATGCTTTGAGTGCAGCAGAAAGTTGCCCTTTTCCACCATCAATAACAATGAGTTGAGGCAAAGGTTGATTTTCATCAAGTAAACGACGATAACGGCGTGTAACCGCTTCTTCCATAGTTGCAAAATCGTTAGGACCTTCCACCGTTTTTACATTGAAAATACGGTAGTCTTTTTTACTGGGCTTGGCATTTTTGAAAACAACACATGCCGATACAGGGTTGCTACCCTGAATATTGGAGTTATCAAAACACTCAATGTGTGTTGGTAATTCTTTTAGCCTAAAATCTTTTTTGATTTGCTCCAATATGCGTTCGGTAGCTTTCTCAGGATTTTTTAGTGTTTCTTTTTTACGTTTCTCTATTCTGTAATAGGTTGCGTTGCGTTTTGACAACTCTATTAATTCTTTTTTCTCACCAATTTTTGGCACTGTGATTTTTACATGCTCAATTTCGGTTGTAAAATTAATTTCTGCTAAAATTTCTTTGGATTGGCTGTTGAATTGATTGCGCATTCGAACCAAAACATGGTTGAGAATTTCCTCATCAGTTTCGTCAAGTTTTGTTTTAACTTCTATGGTAAGTCCATGAACGATAGCTCCTTTATGAATAACCAAATAATTAACAAAACGCGATTTATCGTCCTCCACCATTGTTAACACATCCACTTCGTGAATTTTAGGTGAAACGATGGTTGATTTTGCTTGAAAACGTTGAATAATTTCCAACCGTTCTTTTACTTTTTGTGCTTCCTCAAAAGCATAGGATGCTGCAAAATCGTGCATTTGTTTTTTTAGCAAATTGATAGTTGAAGCGGTGTTGCCCTTCAAAATCATTTCGATGGCTTCAATTTGTTGGTTGTAGGCTTCCAAGGTTTGTTTGCCTACACAAGGAGCTAAGCAATTGCCAATAAAATATTCTAAACAAGGTTTATAGCGCTTTTCGGCAATTTTATTGGCACTTAAATCCAAGGTACAGGTGCGCAAAGGATATAAATCGCGAATCAACTCCAACAAGGTATTGATGACTTTTACACTGGAGTAGGGGCCATAATAGGTGGAGCCATCTTTGACTACATTTCGGGTAGTAAAAACACGTGGAAACGGTTCTTTTTTAATGCAAATCCACGGGTAAGTTTTATCGTCCTTGAGTTGAATGTTGTATTTAGGTTGGTATTCCTTAATGAGATTGTTTTCCAACAAAAGAGCGTCTAATTCTGTATCTACAACAATGTAGCGGATATCACGAATGGAACGCACCAAAAGTCGGGTTTTTCCATTATCTTGTGTTTTTGAAAAATAGGAAGTTACCCTTTTTTTTAAATCTTTTGCCTTACCAACGTAGATGATTTCGTTTTTTTCATTGAAATATTGGTAAACTCCCGGTTTGTTGGGCAGTAATTTTACTTTTTCCAATAAATCTTTTGAAAAATCCATGTTGTAAAATTACAGAGAAAATGAGCAGTTTACAAATTAGACAGCCATCTTTTGGTGAACGATTTCCAGCACATGTTTCAACTGACTTTCGCGGGTGTGATGGGTGGTGTCGATAAGAATAGCATCATCGGTTTGAATCAGTGGACTTTCCTTGCGAGTTCTGTCCATTTCATCGCGTTCTTCAAGGTTTTTTAGTACTTCTTCTAGCGATGTTTTGATGCCTTTTTCTTTTAATTCATCTAATCTACGTTGCGCACGCACGCTGTTGTCCGCAGTAACAAATAATTTAACTTCTGCATGGGGAAAAACAACCGAACCAATATCACGACCATCCATGACAATGCCACCATTTTTACCAATTTCGCGTTGCAATTGCACTAATTTTTGACGTACTTCTTTTATTGTTGCAACTTTAGAAACAAGTTCTGCTACAGCCGGTTTTCGGATTTCATCTTCCACATTCACCGTGTTTAAAAACAAGCAATCTTTTCCAGAGCCGTTTTTTTCAAAATGAATGTTTATTTGATGCAATTGTTCAATTAATTCGTTTTTTAGAACCTCACCGTTTTGAATAAGGTTGTTTTGCATTGCATAGAGCGTAATACCGCGATACATGGCACCACTATCAATAAAAACATAGTTGAGAGCAGCTGCAACATCTTTGGCAATGGTGCTTTTACCACAACCCGAATAACCGTCGATTGCAATTGTAAGTTTGTTGGCCATTAGTTTCTTTCTTGACAAAGTTCAACCAACATTCCACTGGTTGATTTAGGGTGTAAAAAAGCAATTAATTTGTTGTCGGCACCATTTTTAGGTGTGCGTTGAATCAACTGAAAACCTTCATTTTCAAGGCGTTCAATTTCTGCTTCAATGTTTTCAACGTCAAAGGCAATGTGATGTAATCCTTGCCCACGTTTATCAATGTATTTGGCAATGGTAGAATCGGGATTGGTGGCAGCTACCAATTCAATTTTTGATTCACCCACTTGAAAGAAGGCAGTTTTTACAAATTCGGAACCTACCTCTTCAATTTTATAGCAAGGTGTATTTAATAATTTCTCATACAACGGAATTGCTTCGTCTAAATTGGAAACAGCAACACCTAAATGTTCAATTTTTCTCATTGATTTGTTCTAATTGGCTTCTAAAGATATAAAAAAAGCCGTCTGCAATGGACGGCTTTCCCAAAATCGTATGTTTTTTTATTTTTTCACAAACTTTTCGTTAGTGTTATCAAAGTTGATGTAATAAACACCTTTCAACAAGTTAGAGCAATTTACATTATTACCCACTCCTTTTTTAACGATGTTACCATAAGCATCGTAGATTTCATAACGAGTTTCAACAGGAACTTCGTTTGAAGTAAATTGAATTTTATCTTTAACAATAGCAGGTGTTTTAACAACAGGAGCAATTGTTGATTTGAATTTTACTTGGTCAGATGTTCTTTTTTCACCAGAGTGGTCAACTTGAACAACTCTGAAAATATTCTCGCCAGAATGAGGAACAACGGCAAATTCATATTTATTATTTCCAGCTGTACCAACACCTTCCACTTCACCAACATTTACCCATTTATTCCAACGATATTGTTCAACGATATAAGGTAATTTTCCTTTTTCGTTAGTTGTTTCCCATCTCAATTTATTGTCTTTTACAGCAATAGAAACCACGTTAAAAGTAGAACGAGGAAGTAATACTTCAGGATTTAAAATTTTAGGTTTACAACCATCGTGGTGTTCAATCACAATAAAAACAGGTTCTCCTAAAGCAATGTTGAATAAACCAAAGTCAATTTCAAATGCGCCAGACCCAGTTCCACCCGGCATAACATCTCCGTTAACAGTTACTTTAGTTGCGCAATAACCAAATCCTTCATCATCCATTGGGTTTTGAATGTATAAATTCTTACCTTGATATGTACCCTCAATAGATAGTGCTGAATAAGCTAAATTGCTAAGTATCAGTAGTAAAAAAACTATTAAAACTTTTAATTTTTTCATTTTTAAAAAGTATAAACACAAATAGTGATGTGAATAATTCTAATATATTAGAGTACAATATTAGTTTCATTTTTTGAAAAATCAAAGAAATAGACAAATTATTTACGTTTTTTGAGAAAAATAAATAACACTGATTGTTGGTTCGATATTGTGTTGAAATCAAATTTTAACAGATAGGGTAGAAGTTCTTTCCAGTTATTTAAAAAATAATTAACTTCGTAATTCATCAAATTGAATATGAAAAATAGAATAACAACATTATTTAATATACAATACCCAATTATTCAAGCAGGCATGATTTGGTGCTCGGGTTGGCGTTTGGCAGCAGCTGTTTCAAATGCAGGAGGTTTAGGCATCATTGGTTCTGGTTCTATGTACCCAGAAGTTTTGGAAGAGCACTTGCAAAAAATGAAAGAAGCAACCGACAAACCTTTTGCGGTGAATTTGCCAATGCTTTATCCCAACATTGATAAACACATTGAATTAATTATTAAATACCAAGTGCCAATTGTTTTTACATCGGCAGGAAATCCAAAAACGTGGACTTCTCACCTAAAAAGCCATGGAATTAAGGTAGTGCACGTTGTTTCAAGTCTTAAATTTGCACTAAAATCACAAGAAGCAGGTGTGGATGCTGTAGTGGCAGAAGGTTTTGAAGCAGGCGGACACAATGGACGGGAGGAAACAACTACGCTTTGTTTGATTCCTGCAATTGCAAAAGAACTTCAAATTCCACTTATTGCTGCGGGAGGCATTGGTACTGGTAGAGCTATGTTGGCAGCCATGAATTTAGGTGCCGATGGCGTGCAAATTGGAAGTCGCTTTATTGCTACGCCTGAATCAAGTGCACACGAGAATTTTAAACAAGCAGTAATTGCAACAAAAGAAGGTGAAACCTCTCTAACGTTGAAAGAATTAACACCTGTTCGACTCATCAAAAATCAATTTTATCAGCAGGTTGAACAAGCCTATGAAAAGTGTGCAACAGTTGAAGAATTGCAAACATTGCTTGGTAGAGGAAGAGCTAAAAAAGGAATGTTTGAGGGCGATTTAGTAGAGGGAGAATTGGAGGTTGGACAAGTATCTGGCATGATTCATGAAATAAAACCAGCTGCTGCTATTGTGCAAGAAATTTTACAAGAATTTAAAGAAGCAATTGCTGAACAAACAACATCAAAATACGATTTTTAATGATACACTTTGAGCGCTTTACTTTAAAAAATGGACTAATTGTTCTTTTTCATAAAGACACTACAACTCCAATGGCAGTGGTTAATACGTTATATGATGTTGGGGCAAGAGATGAAGAAGAATCAAAAACAGGTTTTGCACATTTATTTGAGCACCTAATGTTTGGTGGTTCTATCAATATTGCTGATTTTGACACGCCTTTGCAACAAGCGGGTGGCGAAAACAATGCTTTTACCTCCAACGATATTACCAATTATTACGATGTGGTGCCAGCGCAAAATTTGGAAACAGCTTTGTGGTTAGAAAGCGATAGAATGTTGTCTTTGGCGTTTACCGATAAAAGCTTGGAAGTTCAACGAAATGTGGTGATTGAAGAATTTAAACAACGCTATTTGAATCAACCTTATGGAGATGTGTGGTTACAACTTCGTCCATTGGCCTATAAAGTACACCCGTATAAATGGGCAACGATAGGTAAAGAAATTGCGCACATTGAAAATGCTACGATGGACGATGTAAAAGCATTTTTTAATAAGTATTACAATCCTTCGAATGCAATTTTGTGCATAGCTGGTAATTTTGAACTAGAGGAAATTAAACGCTTGGTTGAAAAATGGTATGGCGATATTCCGGCGGGTAAAAAGTTTGCACGCATTCTAAAAAAAGAACCAGAACAAACAGAGTACAGAGAATTAACTATAGAGCGCGATGTTCCTGCCAATGCTTTTTATTATGCCTTTAAAATGCCCGAACGTAGAAATCCAGAATACTATGTTGCCGATGTAATTTCAGATGAATTGGGACGCGATAAATCTTCTATTCTCTATAAAAAGTTAAAAAAGGAATTAGAATTAGTAACCGAGATTGCGGCTTATATTACGGGTTCTATTGACGAAGGCTTATTAATTATTTCTGGTCGATTGGCAGAAAACGTATCGTTTGAACAATTGGACACAGCTTTATGGTCGGTGTTGGAGCGCTTTAAGAACAAACAAATTGATGCTGAGACATTAAAACGATTGATGATAAAAATTCGTACTGCTAAAGAGTTTCAAGATCAATCCATGTTGAACAAAGCAATGAATTTGTGTTTCTTTGAATTGTTGGGCGATGCCAATGGAATTAATGAAGAATGGTTGGTTTACAATCAAATAGAGCCAAGTGATATTCAACAAACAGCCAAGCAGTTATTGAAAAAAACAAATTGTTCTTTGTTGAAGGTGCAAGTGAAAAAATGAGGTTGATTTTTAATCAGCCGCAAATAGTTTGAACGAAATATTTTTCATTTGTTGCGGTTTTTTCTCAACATTGTAAATGTAAAACGAAAACTGATTGTTTTTGTTCACTTTTGGAATATTTCTAAAATCTACATCCAGCACGTAGGTAATTTTATTCCAACTGTTTTTATTGAACTTCTGCAGAATTCGAGGGGTGATGTTTTTCCAAACAATAACTTCTTTCTTACCATCATTGTTGATGTTTTCGATAGAACAAGTTAGTTTAGGGATGGAATCTAAGTATGTTTCATCTTTTAAAACAGCATCTAATTCACATTCAAGTCGCATTTTTTTCCATTTTGGATTGGCTATAGGATAATTTCCTATGTTGATGAATTCAGATTTTAAATTTTGTTTATCGTCAACAACCTTGTTTTCATAAATTAATTTGAAATAAGTTTGTTCAACGTATAAGTCAAACAATGTTTCGGGCAATAACAAATTCCAATTAAATTGATATTTTACCAAACGGTTGTATAATTCTAACTGTTTTTCTAACTGTTTTTGTTTGTTCTCATTACGATAAACTTGAGGTGTTAAATTATTGGAAAGCTTGTATAGTACGTTATCCATTACTAGATATTTGCCCATTACCAAATGCGAATTCTCGTGCTGAATAGTATTTAATGGCAAGGTTCTTTTACATTCGTAGTTGGGATTTAAATCCAATTCGCCTCCATAAAACGGAGTTCTTGATGGCAATTGCATGGCTGGATAATTGATGCGTAAAAAATTCAATATGCTCGGTGCAATATCCAAATGGGTGGAAACAGAGCGAATGGTTTTGGGTTGTTTTATCAATGGTGAATAAATCAACATACTGGTCTTGTAACGGTCTAAGCCAGAAAACAACAAATCGTGATTGCCATGATCACCAAAAATGATGAAAATGGTGTTGTTAAAATCGGGTAATTTCTTAACTTTTTCAAAATAAGCTCTAAGCGCATCGTCTGTATAAGCATAGGTGGCAAGCGATTCTGGCTTTTTGAGTGCTACTTCTTGTTGTTGTTTTAATTTTTCTACATGTTTAAATCGCTGTTGAACAATTTTTAAATAGCGTTTTTGCTCTGGAATTAAAAATGGGTGGTGCGTGCTTACCGTTAAAAAAACATCAAATCGCGGTTTTGAATTTGCTTGACGCGTTAAATCTACAAACGATTTTTCAAATAAGTGTTTGTCGGGATATCCCCAAGGATTCAATTTACCATTGATTTTATTGCTAAACTGAGGCTCCCAATTATCTACCAAATAATGGATGTTGTGATAGTTCATATAACCTTTCATATTAGCATAATCTAGATAAACACCACAATAGTATCGTGTAAAATAATGTTTTTGTAAAAGTGAAATAAGCGACCAATGACGTGGAAAATCATCCGATTGTAACTCCATTCCATTTGGAGGATTGGGTGTTGAAGCTAAGCTTGCTGGTAATACATTATGTGTGCGTTCGCATGTGCTCAACACATTTGGAAAATAAATACTTTGTTGTGCTAAAGAATCTAAAAAAGGCATCATCCTACCCGATACATCAGCTCCCTCTCCAAACATGTGGTTGGATAAACTTTCTACTATAATGTATACAATATTGGGAGGGCGTTTACTATCGTGATGAAGTAGTTCATTCAGACTACTCTCATTGGTGAAATCGTGTAAAAAAGGATGTTTTATATCTTCTGGGTGCCTGTTATTAAAAAATGAAGCATCCATTAATCTCAAATCTTTTTCTGTAAATGGAAAATTAGAAGCATCAGTATTAAAAAAATACTGACGAGCCTCGTTCAAGAAGTATAAACCTTTGTTATTAGCAACCATATCGCCTACTTTGTCTTTTGACTCTAATATGCTCCACGGAATTGCAACTAAACTAAACAGCCAAAGTGTTACAACACCAATTTTCAGCCATTTATGTTCACTGTATTTACGAAATAGGTAATAAGTTAGAATATAAAAAGTAATAATTCCAACAAGAGCAAGTAAAACAACAATATTTAAAAACGATTCTGGGTTGGATGCCATTTTCAATTCTGTAGAAGAAAGTTCAAAAAACACTTTTCCCAATGGTTGATTGGCTTCTAAAAAATATAAAATCAAACTGATGTTTGCAAAAAGAGCAATGACATTGAGTAAGTGAATTAAAACAACCGTGTATTTCCCAAGTAATTTATAGAATAAAAGACAAAGTGCTAGCACAACAGTACCAAAAATGAATGTGAATTCTAAATCCATCACAAAACCTTTTAGGTGGTATTTAAACAACACAGGCTGCCCTAAATACTGACTAGGTTGCATGATAATTTGATAGACATGAACCACTAGTAAAGATGCGTATAAAGCCAGCGTAGCCGGAATAATTTTATGGATTAATTCTTTAGCTTTCAATTGTGTTTTTGTTGTTTTTGTGTTGCAAATATACGATGGTGAATGAAATATTTAGCGCCTAGTTTTAAATTAGTTTAACTGTTGCCTTGTTGTTTTTTATGGTCGAAGTTGGTTTTATATAAATAATTCAATGCTATTTTAAGACATAAAGTTTAAAAACTATATTTTTCATTTTATGTAATTTTTTATCCTCATTATAAAGATAAAATGCGAGTTGATTTTTTTTATTCATTTTTGATAAATTACTCACATTAATATCTATGATATATGTCACTCTATTCCAACTATTTTTTTTGAATTTTGTATTGTTTTTGGGAGCAGTGTTTTTCCAAATAACTACTTCATTATTTTTACCACTATACATTTTTTCAATAGAGCAAGTTAATTTTGGAATAGAGTCCAAATAAGTTTCATCAGGCAAGAAAACATCTAAATCACATTCAAGCCGAACCTTCTTCCAATGAGCTTCTACTGTAGTATAGTCACCAATGTAAATATATTCAGATTTAAGAATATCATTATCAACAGCAACACGATTTTCATATAATTTAAAGAATTTACATTTGAAATAGTTTGCTACAAGTTGATTGTATAAGTTCAACTGTTTTTCTAACTGTTTTTGCTTGTTTTCATTTCGATAAATTTCGGGCGTTAAATTTTTTGTTAGCTTATAAAGTGTTTTGTCCATCATTAAATAATCGCCCATTACCAAATGCGAATTCTCGTGCTGAATGGTGTTTAATGGCATGGTTCTTTTACATTCGTAGTTGGGGTTTAAATCCAATTCACTTCCATAAAAAGGAACTCTTGAAGGCAATTGCATCGCTGGGTAATTGATACGTAAAAAATTCAATATGCTTGGTGCAATATCCAGATGAGTGGAAACAGAGCGGATGGTTTTGGGTTGTTTTATCAATGGCGAATAAATCAACATACTGTTCTTGTAACGGTCTAAACCAGAAAACAGTAAATCGTGATTACCGTGATCACCAAAAATGATGAAAATGGTATTGTTATAATCGGGTAATTTTTTTACTTTTTCAAAATAGGCTCTAAGCGCATCATCGGTATAAGCATACGTAGCAAGCATTTCTGGCTTTTTGAGTGCCACTTCTTGTTGTTGCTTTAATTTTTCTACGTGTTTAAATCGCTGTTGAACAATTTTTAAATAGCGTTTTTGCTCAGGAATTAAAAATGGATGGTGCGTGCTTACTGTTAAAAAAACATCAAATCGCGGTTTTGAATTTGCTTGACGCGTTAAATCTACAAACGATTTTTCAAATAATTGCTTGTCGGGATATCCCCAAGGATTCAATTTCCCATTGATTTTACTGCTAAACTGAGGCTCCCAATTATCTACCAAATAATGAATGTTGTGATAATTCAGATAGCCTTTCATATTGGCATATTCTAAACTAGCGCCACAATAAAACCGTGTAAAATATTGATTTTTCAAAAGAGATAAAAGGGATTCATGAGGAGAAAATTGATCAGTCTGAATCGCCATGCCATTAGGAGGATTAGGCGTTGAGGCTAAACTGGCAGGTAATACATTAAACGTGCGTTCACAAGTGCTCAACACATTCGGAAAATAAATACTTTGTTGTGCTAAAGAATCTAAAAAAGGCATCATTCTACCCGATACATCTGCTCCTTCTCCAAACATGTGATTGGATAAGCTTTCGACAATGAGGTAAACAATATTGGGAGGGCGTTTACTATCGTGATGAATTAACTCATTTAGACTACTTTTATTAGGTAAATCATGTAAAAAAGGATGTTCTATGTTTTCAGGATGTTCGTTATTAAAAAATGAAGCATCCATTATTTTCAAATCTTTGGCAGTAAAAAAATCATTTTCTTGTTCTTTTTGAAAAAAGTAAGCATACGTTTCATCTAAAAAATAGAGAGTTTTGTTATTGATTATCATATCTCCAACTCCATCTTTTGATTTTATTATCCGCCAAGGAAATACTATTAAGCTTATTCCCCATAAAACTACAACCGAAACCCAAACATATTTTTTATTTGAAATTTTTGAGAACAAATAAAAAGTAAGAAAATAAAAGCTAAGTAATCCCACTACGGAAATAATATTTACAAACGTTAAGTAGGATTCTGGATTTGTTGCTGTTTTAAGTTCCATTGCTGATAACTCAAAAAAGACCTTTCCTAAAGGCTGATTAGCTATAAGGAAATATGAAATAAGACCTAAACTAGATAGAATTGCAGTTACGTTAAGTAGATGAATTAATACGACAGTATATTTCCCCAAAATCTTATAGAAAATAAAACAGAGTACCAATACAAAAACGCTAAAAACCAGTGCAAATTCTAAATCCATTAAACAACCCTTGATATGGTACACTGGTAAAACAGGTTGCCCAAAATACTGACTAGGTTGCATGATAATTTGATAAACATGCACCACCAGCAGGGTAGCGTATAAAGCCAGCGTTGCTGGGATAAGTTTATGGATTAATTCTTTAGCTTTCAATTGTTTTGTCTTGTTTTTGTTTACAAATATACTACGGTGAATGAAATACTTAGTGAATAACCTTGAAATAACTAATTTTTCCATTTGTAGCAATCAGTTGTAAGCGACTTTGAACAAAAGAATGGTTTTGTACTTTTTGTTGCAACTCTGAATTGGAACAAAAAACGTAATCAATTCCCCAATTGATCATTTTATTAAATGATTGTTCATCTTCACAATTAATGGCATATCCTTTTTTACCAATAAAAAGAAAAGGAAGTTGTGATGCTTCAAATCCCAAGACTCCAATTTTTTGTGATGCTTCAATTTTCAAGTTGTTAATAAATGCAACACTATTTTCATAATCAATGGATGTACGTGAAACGATGTCTTTGGGATGAATGTTGAAATATCGTCCTTCAACTGCTTGTTTGGT
Source organism: Bacteroidota bacterium (assembly GCA_029558435.1). Next base: position 8,171 of record JAKQEZ010000317.1, on the reverse strand, counting down.
TCCGTTTTTAAAAATATTGATAAACAATAATGCCGTTAAAACAGCTATAATTTGTATCGTTTTATTTGTATGCTTGATTAATGAAAATGAAGCCACCATCAATAAAATAAAAAAGATGTAGGCAGTATCCAAAAAGTAATAGTCGTGGTCATGAAATTGAGAAATCATAGCATAAATGAACATACAATACCCTATTCCTAAAATCGCAACAAAATACCCCATTCCTTTTAGGTTGGTAACGTGTTTTTTTCGCAAAAAGAACAAACTAATTGTAAATAGTACCACAAAAACACCTACTTGATTGGGTGAAAAATAATTCCAGTTCCAAAAATTAATAGCTTCTGACAATAACTTCAAAAATTGTTGCCAGTTTTCTGCTGGGAGAATTTGTGCCAGAAAATAAGATCCATGTTGTGCCGAAAGTTGGTGAATATGCATAGTAATTGCACCCCAAACTAGCCCCATTAACCCCACAACAATTATTTTCTTGAATTGAAATTTTTTAGTTTGAAATCCAATTAGCAATTGATGCAGCAACATTGCAATTAATGGAATTGCGTAGGTTGTACGAACAATAAGTGTCAGAAAAAGTATAACAACAGCAATGTTCCAATGTTTTATTTGATTGATTTTCAGATGTAAAAAGTAATAATACAGCCCCATAAAAGTTGTTGCAATGCAGGGAATTACAATCAAAAAACTAGCTTGATAATAAAAATAAATGGGCGAAAACAAAGCGATAGAAACCAAGAAAATGGTGGCAGCCGCGTTTATTTTATACAACTTTGCAAGTTGGAGTAAATAGTAAAAACCAATTAAACTAAAAATTAAAACATAGGTTCTGAAAATAAACGGGCCATCGTTGTTAAATAAAGCCATTAAAAGCGCAATGAAATATTGATGCAAGGGCAAATTTCCACCGGTGATGGTTGAATCGTAAGGATAATTCCAATAATAAGGAAATTGCTTGTTATACACATATCCTTCAGGATGCAACAAATCAAATCCATTGTTGAGATAACCTTTTGCTAGTGCGTATAAATCCGACTGTGCCCACGCATGCAATGAACGTGGATATAAATGCAAATAATTGTGTTGCAACACAATAGCAATGATGGCTATCAATACAAAAAGAGCCTCATAGAAATAGGTGTGAAAAAACGTTAGAAGCCCTTTTTTGAATTTTTCCAATTTTTAAAGCTGCTTGTTATTTAATAATCTCCGCAATGTTAGGCTTAAAATACAACTCAGATTTCATCACCTTGCCATCTTCGCGGTAAATAGGATTTCCGTTTTCATCCAATTTACTCATGTTGGAACGTTGAATTTCTTGAAAAACTTCTTCAATTTTATGCTGCATACCGTGTTTTAAAATAGTGCCACATAAAATATACAACATATCGCCCAATGCATCGGCAACTTCAACAACATCGCCTTGTTTTGCAGCTTGCAAATATTCTTCATTTTCCTCCTGCATCAATCGAAAACGCAAATCAATTTGATCTTCACCAATGCTTGCCGTTGGTTGGTGGTTGTTTTCTATTTTAAATGCATCGTGAAACTGCTCAACAGCTCCTATTATTTCTTTAAATTCCATTATCCTACAGTTACTATTGTAAATTCATTCCAATCTAAATATTTTACAGCCAATTCTTTAATTCTCTCTGGCGTGATGGATTGAATGTCATGTATCAATTTGTTGTAATATTCCAAGTTTAAACCATACTCTTCAACCGAAAGAAATAAATCCATCATGGAATAAGGTCCGTCTGCACTTTTTAAAAGTTGTCCCAACAAATAGTTTTTTACTAAATCCAATTCTTCTTGCGGAACCAATTTAGTGCGTAAACGGTCAATTTCATATTTAATTTCGGCCAAGGTTAAATCTTTGACTTCTTTTTTAACTTCCGTAGCAATAAGAAAATAACCAGATTGCAACAGTTCAACCGTCATGGAACCGATGCCATAGGTATAACCTTTGTCTTCACGTATGTTTTTCATCAAACGGCTACCAAAATAATCGCCTAAAATAGTGCTCAATACAACAAAATCGTTGTAATCGGGGTGTGAACGGTTAAATAAACTACGACCAATTCTAACGGCAGTTTGCAACGCATCCGACTTTTCAATGTGTGAATATCCTTTGATGTTTTCAAAATCCGATTCAATAGGAGCTTTAGATTGATTACACCATGAGCCAAATGTATCAATAAAAGCATCTATTTCATTTTGTGAAAAATTGCCTACCAACACCATTTTTTCCAATCCATTCAAATAATGTTTTTGATGAAATTCTACCAACTCCTTTTGCTGAATGTTGTCAAAATCATCTAAATTGGTAATGCGGCTATATTTGTCAGAATTACTAAAAAAACGTTGTTTGAATGATCGTTGTGCAACGGTTGCCACTTTTGATAGTCCAACTTCAAGTTTTTGTTTGCGAGCACGAATGGTTTGGTTAATTTCTTGTTGATGAAACACACAATTATCAACGGCATCTTTAACAATACGCGCAATTGCCAGCATGTTTTCACGCAAAGCATAAATGGATAAACTAGCAGACTCCATGATGATAGATTGGCCAATAAAACCTCCCAAATTGTCAATTTCTGCATTGATTTGTGTGGATGTTTTTTCGTTTGTGCCGCTCAATAGCATTTCATTTACAATGGCACCAATTTCAACCGCTCCATTGATAGAACCCGCATTAAAAACAAGTTCCAATTTAGAGGTTTCATTTTGAACATTGGTAAAACAAAACAAACGCGTATTTTGTGCAACATCAAAAATAAGTGGTTTTTCAAATTGAATACCATCGATTGCTTTAACTTCAGGTTGGTTTTTACGATCGAGCATGTTTCTTTGGATTGTTCAACTAATACAAATCGTCCACTTTCATTCTCAAATATTTATTCAACGAGAACCAAGTAGAAATATAACTAATTAAAATTCCAACTATAAAAATGATTGCAAAAAGTGACAATAACATTTCTAAATTAAGTTGAATTTCAATAATTTCCATCACATTGTCGGTAATGTAAAGCAACAACATAAACAATCCTAACCCAATAACAGAAGAAACCACTCCTTGCAAAATGGCTTTTGTTAAAAATGGCTTGCGAATATAGTGCGATGTTGCGCCTACCAACTGCATTGTTTTAATTAAAAAACGTTGAGAATACAACGCTAAACGAATCGTATTGTTAATCATTGCGGTTGCAACAACAATTAATAAAATGGCAATAAGACCAAATAAAAATACAAAGCGTTTAAAGCCTAAGTTGACGTTTGAAATACTTTCTTTATCAAAATGCACTTCATCAATTTCGTTGGAATAGGTTTTTAATAATTCATTTTTAATGGTTTCCATCCCTTCCAAATCGGCATATTCTTCTTTTGGATGAAATGTAATGTTGGTTGGAATTGCCACTTCACCGTCCAAAATCCCTAAAATATCCTCTTTACTTTGTCCCAAACCTTTAATTTCATTAATTGCTTGATCTGAATTAATGAATTTTATTTCTTTAAAATATTTCCAGGTGCGCAATTCTTGCTCCATTTGCTTTATATCGGCATCGGATTGCTCGGGTTTAAAGAAAATATCGGCTTGCAAACTTTCTTTGGCTTGTTTTTGAATGGATTTTAAAGCAAAAGAACCTCCCACAATTATAGAAATCACAAATAACACCAAGGAAATCCCTATCACTGTTGAAACATAACTTGTGGTTACACCTCTTTTACTGTACTTTTCTGCGCTTGCACTCATCGTTAATTTTTTGAACAAATTATAGCTGATACGAAAATAAAAAATAGAATTGCACAAAAAATTGCAACCAATTAAAAATACAAACAACAAAATGTTTGCAAGCTACTTTTTATTTACTTTTTTCTAGTCCCGCTTTTTTATATTCATCGGTTCTCAACACCTCCAAGGCACGCAAAAGCACTTCATTCTTTTCATTCATTACTTGATAAAACTGTGGAATATCAAACAAGTTTTGAGCAATCAATGCTTTCATGTTCAATTTCAACCATTGCTCACTTTCTTTATACTGTTCTTCATTAAATTCAATTTCATACTCGTCTTTTGCATTTTTGAAGAAAGCATCCATAAATTCTTGCGTTAACACAAAATTTTTAGAATAATCATCAAAAGTGGGGTAGTTTGATTTTAACGAAGCCCTGTTATTGTTAACATATTGAGCCAAATAAGTATTGATTGCTCCTTTGCGTACCAAGCTTGTAAATAAGGGTGAAATTCCAGACGTATCATAAGGCACAAAAATATCTGGCATGATTCCACCACCACCATATACATTTCTTTTGGTTATCAATGTTTTCACCATCAACGAATCGTTAAGTTTAATCGAATCTTGGTGGTAATACTCCCCATGATCATAGCGGTTTACCAAATCTTTTTTATAATCAGCTGTGTTTTCATACGGTTTTTGGATAAAACGCCCAGAAGGAGTATAGTAACGAGCAATGGTTAAACGAATTTGTGAACCATCCGATAAATCTATTGGTCGCTGCACCAACCCTTTTCCAAAGGTTCTTCGTCCAACAATTAAACCTCTGTCCCAGTCTTGAATTGCGCCCGAAACAATTTCACTTGCCGAAGCCGAATTTTCGTTGGTTAAAACAATTAATCGACCTTTTTCAAATCCACTTTTTTCGCCTGCTTTAAATTCTTGTCGCGGTTGTGCTCTCCCTTCAGAATAAACAATCATTTTATCGCCCGACAAAAATTGATCGGCCAAATGATGAGCTGCTGTCAATAAACCACCGCCGTTATTTTGCAAATCCAAGATGAGGTCTTTCATACCCTGTTCTTTCAATTTACTCAAAGCATCCTCCACTTCTTGCGTGGTTGTTCTAGAAAAACTATTGAGTTTAATATAACCAATTGTTTTGTCTATCATGTAGGCAGCATCTACCGAATGTAATGGAATCTTGTCGCGTGTGATTACAAAATTCAAAGGTTCTTTTTCTCCTTTACGCTTAATTTCCACTTTAACTTTCGTGTTCAATTCACCCATTAGCTTGTTGCGAATTTGGCTGTTTTTCATACCAACCCCTGCAATTTTTTCACCATCAACCGATAAGATTTTATCGCCTGATTGCAAACCTACTTTTTCAGACGGACCGCCAGGAATGGTTTGCATTACCGTAAACGTATCTTTAAAAACTTGAAAACGCACACCAATTCCAACAAAACTACCTACAATAGATTGGTTAGCATCATCCACTTCTTCCTTTGAAATATAGACAGAGTGTGGATCCAATTCTTCTAGCATTGCCACAATTGCAGCCTCTTGCAATTTGTTATCATCCACCTTGTCCACATAAAAACGGTTAACATACATGTAGGCTTCGTTGAGTTTGTTGTTTCTAACTTGTGCGTGGTTGAAAAACAATAGATTGCCAAAAAGGGAGAATAAAAATAATTTTTTCATTTGTAAAATTTATAGCGTGAAAATAACAAAAATCTTGCCTCTAATGACTTAATTTCAATGGTTTTGATTTATTTTTATTAAAAATTAACGAATCATTTGTGATATCTTCCTAACATATTGAACGCTTATTTCGATTCAAAATTGTAATTTCGTAGCTACATGAAACAGCAAAAGTTCATAGATATTCAAAAATTAGTGGCCAGTAAAAGCCCTAAATTAGCCAAGTTTATTCCAGGTTTTGTATATTCTTATTTAAAAAGAATTTTACACCAAGATGAAATAAATGCGTTTATGGCGAAAAACGAACATCTTGAAAATGAAGAATTTTGTAGCGCTGTCATTACCCAATTCAACATTCAAGTTGAGGGAAAAAATCTAGAAAGCATTCCTAATTCTGGAGGCGTTATTTTGGTGATGAATCATCCTTTAGGCGGAATGGATGCCATGGCGTTGGTACATCTTTTGAAAAACAAACGAAGAGATATTAAATTCATTGTCAATGATTTATTGTTGAATTTAACACCAATCAAAGGATTGTTTGTAGGTGTAAATAAACATGGGGCTAACAGTAGAAAATTGCCAGAACAAATGGAAGAATTATTCTCATCCGAGCAATTAATTGGAATTTTTCCTGCGGGCTTAGTGAGTAGAAAAAAGAAAGGAAAAGTTGAAGATTTGGAGTGGAAAAAAACGTTTGTAAAATACGCCAGAAATCACCATAAAACAATGATTCCTATTTACATTGAAGGGCGATTATCTAATTTCTTCTACAATCTTTCCAACATTCGTTCGTTTTTAGGTATCAAAACAAACTTAGAAATGTTGTATCTTTCAGATGAAATGCACAATCAAAAAGGGAAAACTATTCGATTTGTTGTTGGAGAACCCTTCACAATTGATAGTTTTGAAGAATTAAAGTCAGATAAAAAAATAGCAGAAGCTATAAAAAATAAAGTCTATCGATTAAAAAGTCAGTTAGACAATAAAAATTAAAAAAATGGAACCAATTATTCAACCAATTGATAGAAATGTGCTTAAAGCAGAATTGTCTGCAGATAAATTTGTGCGCATTACACGAAAAGGTGATAATGAAATATACATTATAAATCATCACAACGCACCCAATGTTGTAAAAGAAATCGGTCGTTTACGAGAGGTTACCTTTCGACGATCTGGAGGGGGCACAGGTTTAAGCATCGATTTAGATGAATTTGATACCAATGAGCATTGCTACGAACAGCTCATTGTTTGGTCGCCAGAAGATGAAGAAATCATTGGAGGTTATCGTTTTATTTTATGTAAATATGCAATTTTGGAAAACGAAATAGCACTTTCAACCAGTCATTATTTTCATTTTTCAGATGATTTTGTAAAGAACTACTTGCCTCACACCATAGAATTAGGTAGAAGTTGGGTGCAACCAAATTATCAACCCAACATCAATTACCGAAAAGGATTATTTGCAATGGATAATATTTGGGACGGGTTAGGTGCATTAATAATAAAATATCCGGAAATTAAATATTTCTTTGGAAAAGTAACGATGTATCCAACTTATGAACGCGATGCCCGTGACTTTTTATTATTGTTCTTAAATCATTTCTTTCCTGATACAGAAGCATTGGTAAAACCAATACATCCTTTAATAGTTGGATCCAACAAGCCGTTTGAAGAATTGAAAAAACAAGAGTTGCCATACAAAGAATCATACCGTATATTAAATGCGTATGTTCGTGATAAAGGAGAAGTTATTCCTCCATTGGTAAATATCTACATGAATTTATCATCAACCATGAAAACATTTGGAACTGCTGTTAATCCAGATTTTGGAAACGTGGAAGAAACAGGTATTTTGGTAACCATTAACGATATCTTTCCAGAAAAGAAAGAGCGCCACATGACAGGAGATATTAATAATTGATTTATTGATTTGTGCAGCTGAAGCCAACATCAACTACAAACCAATTAGGATATTGGTTTACGCTATTAATAATATGCGTAGCTTATGTTGTTGGAAGCATGCCATCAGTAATTTTATTATCGTTTTGCGAGTCACCATCAAGTGATATTATTCAAACACTTCAAATAGTATATGGAAAGAACATAACTTTTGTTGTTATGATGATGCCATGGATTGCAATCTTTTTCTCAATAATAGTTGCTTCAAGATATATATTAAAATGGTCTTTTTCGTATTTATTTACATTTAGAAGTAAAATTGATGGCAAACGATTTCTTTTTGGATTCATCGTTTGGTTTTGTATTAGTATGGTTACTTTTTATACATCACTTAATGAAAATGTAGTTTTCAATTTTAAATGGCAAAGCTTTTTACCCTTAATATTAGTAGCAACAATCACCTTGTTTATTCAGTGTACTGCCGAAGAATTAGTTTTCCGTTCCTTTATATATAGGTGGATTGGAACATCTATTCCAAAAGGTTTCGTGCAAGTAATTGTTTCAGGAGTGTTATTTGGATTATTACACGGTTCAAATCCAGAAGTAGCAACATTAGGCAACAAAGCACTTCTATATTATATAGGTACAGGTATTTTTTTAGGTTTACTTGTATTATTGGATGATGGAATTGAACTTTCTACAGGCTTTCATTTTGCCAATAACTTGTTTGCAGCACTTATTGTAAGCAAAAACTGGCAGGTTTTTCAAACAGATGCTCTATTTATAGACAACAATCCTCCTTCATTTACTAGAATT
>JAKQEZ010000760.1 GCA_029558435.1 Bacteroidota bacterium | reverse complement strand
TTTAAGTTTTAGGTAGGTTCCTACCAAATCAGATGTCTTCTTTGTCATGTTGAATTTCTCGTTTTTTGTGTTTGTGAAGTCTATTTGACAAGCAATATGAGCAGTTTCCGTGATTTCTGCATGACTTGTCGAACCTTTTTGATTTTCTATATGGCTTTCGCCAGTCTTTTCGGTTTGGGTAGTTTTTGTCGAAACTCATAACATTTGTCCAATTTTAAAAAACAATGAAGGTGCAGTTCTTCGTTTGTTTAGAAAATTAGTTCAATTGTTTCTGTTCGTTGTTTAGATCAATGACTTTGATTTCTTTTGGAAATGATGCTTCTGATCTTGGCACGGTCAATTTTAGCATACCGTTTTTAAACGAACTTTCAAGTCTGTTTAAATCGAACCTTAGCGGAATTTTCCACCCAAGTTCAAAATCTCGCTTTGTAATGCCATTGTAGTAATAAGTAAACGATTCTTTGGATTCCTTGTTACTGCGATGGTATTTGACCTTCAATTCGTTTTCAACGGTCGAAACTTTGATGTCTTCTACATTTCCATCCGCAATGGGAATATCGATGTAAAGCATAGTTTCGTCCGAATAAACGTCTGCCGGATACCCAAGTTTTTGGGTTGTTAGTGGTTGGTAGCCTTTTCCCTGCAAAATGTTTGAAAAAAGCAAGTCGAACGCATCGAAGTCGTTCAGATAAAATTTGGTTGTGTTCATTGTGTTTTACCTCTCGTGATGGTTAAAAATTTGAAGAACTGCACTCTTCATTGTATCGCTTCTCGAAATCTTTCTAAGAAGCGCATTTCACTATAATTATCTAAAAAATTTGAATTTGCAACTTTTGAACAATGATCGTAAAAATCAGGATCGTTCTTTAATTTTTGTGCTAACCTCCGCCCCATTTTCAAATCGCCCACTTCAATTGTTAGATCGGGCTGACAAATCCGTTGCGTGTCGATGGTATTGTACGAAATACACGGAATGCCCAAATATGAACAATTCATCTGAAATGTGCCAGCGGCTGCCGTTCTCATCAAATGAACTGCGTATTTAAAATGACATAACCTTTCGATCCATTCGCTCCAATTCATATACGGCAAATGGGCTAATCCTTCAATTTGTGATTCGTCATTTTGCTTCCGTCCCATCGATGGCGCATAAATAGG
>JAKQEZ010000290.1 GCA_029558435.1 Bacteroidota bacterium | reverse complement strand
GAAGAAAAAATTGCAACGGCAGAAAATAGTTTAAAAAGAAACAACAACATTTGTTTTGAATATGCCGACGTAACACAATTTCAGTTTCAACCGTGTGATGTTGTATTTTTGAATGATGTGTTGCATTATTTGCCCAAAAATCAACAATTTGAAGTTTTGAAAACCGTTGTTGATGCTTTACATCCCAATGGAATTTTATTCATCCGTGATGGCGTTGTTGATTTAGATGGACGCATTAAAAACACCGAAAGAACCGAGCAATTATCGACCAAATTCTTTAAGTTTAACAAAGCCGAACACCAATTAGAATTCTTGGAAATTGCAGCAATTAAAACTTTTGCAGAGCAACAACAAATGAGTTTTGAAATGGTGGAACATTCTAAAACGACTTCCAACGTATTGTTTGTCTTGAGAAAAGATGGAAAATAATTCAAAAACATACGATTTTGTCATCATTGGCAGTGGAATTGGCGGATTGGTTACAGCGCTTATTCTTGCCAAAAATGGATATTCGGTTTGTGTGTTGGAAAAAAACCAACAATTGGGCGGCGCTTTGCAAACTTTTAGCAGAAACAAACGCATTTTTGACACGGGTGTGCACTATTTGGGTGGTTTGGATAAAGGCGAAAACCTCTATCGGCTATTTTCCTATTTAGAAATTTTAGATGAATTGCAATTAAAACGGTTAGACGATGCATTTGATTACCTTCGGTTGGCCAATGGAAAAACCATTCCGTTGGGTCAAGGCTATGAAACATACGTGCGCTTATTGAGCGAAAGTTTTCCTCAAGAAACAACTGCTATCCATGCGTTTACAGAAAAAATAAAAGAAATTTGCACGTATTTTCCGTTGTATAACATTGCTACATCAGCACCAAAAACCTATCACACACATCCCGATATTTTAGCCATCAGTGCTTCGGAATATATAGACAACATTACTGAAAATCAAGAGTTGAAAGCTGCATTTTTGGGTAATGGTTTGCTTTATGCCTTTGATAAAAACCGAACTCCTTTGCACGTTGTTGC
>JAKQEZ010000263.1 GCA_029558435.1 Bacteroidota bacterium | reverse complement strand
TTTTTGATTTTGGAAAGTGCATTTTTTGCCAAATTTTGAGGGTGATAAGTATGAAAAAATGTGTGCAATCACGTCCACCGTCCACCCGTTGCCAAGCATTTTATAACGCTGTGAATCACTTACTCCCTCCGTGTAATTGTCGGGTACAGTTTGCAATCTTTCACATTCAATCGGTGTTAATTTTCTGATGTAACCTTCAATCAAAACTCCGTGTTTATCTTGTGCGGTTAAAGTATAGAACTTTTTACCATCATTAAATCTTTGTCCATTTTGTCTTTTTTCAATTCTATCAGGTGTTATGCAACCAAATAAATATTGGCCCATTTTTGCTGCACCACCTCCAGCTTCTCCAGTTAAAGTAATTGCCTTATCGTGTATGTAATAAACTCTATTGGCTTGACTATCTTTTCTGAAATATCCAACTTTCCCACGTTGCACTTCTTTGTCCAATATTTGCAATGTTTTGTCAAATGGCACGATATATTCTGAAAGTATTTCAAACCAATAATTACCATTCCAATTTGCGTATTGCCTCGCAGTCATTGTAATTGCTTTTTCTGGACTTAAAGAACAATATTTTTTCCCTAACTGAAATTCTGCATTTTTCGCAAACCATTCAGCATAATTCCCATTTAATGCAGTATCAATACTTTCGTTTTCGTGAACAATATCTTTAAGCAAAATACCTTTATCACTCGGAATTGTTACTCCGGGAATATTAGTCCAATAAAGTCTTTTTCGGTTTTGAGCACTTAAAAGGTTAGAGTTTATTTCTATCGGTTCTACCCCTAAATGTTCGGTAATTACGTCTTGGTATTCCTTTTTCATTTTCACATTTTCAAGTAAAAAATACTTTGGTTTACATTCTTTTAATAGTCGCACAAATTCAAAAAATAATTTGCTTCGTGGGTCATCAAAATTTAGTTGTTTCCCTGCAAAAGAAAAGCCCTGACACGGTGAACCACCAATCAACAAATCAATTTTAGGCAAGTCCTGACCTTTTATATCTATAACACTTCCAAGTTGAATCGTGTCAGGGTAATTGT
>JAKQEZ010000258.1 GCA_029558435.1 Bacteroidota bacterium | reverse complement strand
GGAGATTTGATGAACTTTAAAAGAGAACTAAATATTAGGAATGCTGTGTACAAAACTGTTTACAATCGATTATGATGCTTAGTTTGCAATCTGCTTCAGCAAGGAATTTGTAAACCGCTGTGAGGGATTTGCAATCCCTTGCTTTAAATTGTGGATTTTTAATCCACCGTTAAATGCTTCACAAATGTCCACCGCTGCGAGGGATTTGCAATCCCTTGCTTTAAATTGTGGATTTTTAATCCACCGTTAAATGCTTCACAAATGCCTTACGAAAAACAGTTTCTTAAAAGCAATAATAAACCACAAAACCTGCTGCGAGGGATTTGCAATCCCTTGCTTTCTAATAGTGGATTTTTAATCCACCGTTAAATGCTTCACAAATGCCTTACGAAAAACAGTTTCTTAACAGCAATAACAAACCACAAAAGCATTTTCTAAGCAGAATAATAAATTTCTTTACCGGATAATCTATAAAGGTGAACCGGTCACCACTGCGAGGGATTTGCAATCCCTTGCTTTAAAATTGTGGATTTTTAATCCACCGTTACACGCTTCACAAATACCTTACGAAAAACAGTTTCTTAACAGCAATAACAAACCACAAAAGCATTTTCTAAGCAGAATAATAAATTTCTTTACCGGATAATCTATCAAGAAGAACCGGTCACCTCTACTCCATCAAAACAGACTACGCCTATTTTTAACCATGACTGTTGTCCTTTGGGTGGATCTATTTACACGTGTTAATCACAAATAGGCTTTCAGCACAGAAAGTTAATTGTCTTACGCCACCCATAATTATGGTTTATTTTACGGGGTTCTTTAATGTCTTATGCTTTTCTAGTTGTGAATTGCCTTTGATTGGCTTCCGGGCTTTCAATGTGGATTGCAAATCCACTTTTAGAAAGCAAAGGATTGTAAATCCTTCGCAGTGGGATGTCTTATGCTTTTCTGGTTGTGAATTGCCTTTGATTGGCTTCCGGGCTTTCAATGTGGATTGCAAATCCACTTCTTGTTGGCAAAGGATTGCAAATCCTTCGCAGCAGGTTGATCCATGATAAGGGTATATTACACCTGTTATTTAGCAACAATTATTTGATCTAATCTCTTGTTTTAATCAAAGGGAATTGTTTACTTTCGGACATATTAGAGCTTTTGAAAATCATTGCTGATTGTTTACTGGCTCCAGGGCTTTATCTGGAAATAATCTTTTGACTTTGTTTCCCGGAAGTGTAATTCTGTACAAAATGAAATTTTATCGTAGTTGTTTTAAATTTTGTAAAATTCTAAATCTTTAAATTATAATTCTCAAAATTAAATTGCTTGTCAATAGATGGTTTTTAGTATCCTAAGTCCTTCATGCAATAAATTTAATATGTTACTAATTAAGCTTTAGAACCTATAAATGATATACCTTGTCATGCTGAGCATAAATTAAAATAATTGAAACAACTTTAGAAAAATATGTAAACACGGAGACGCCGAGATCCGGAAGTTGAGGCAAATAATCAAAAGAATAATATGGAAACAACAATTACACCTGAGATCAACCAAACACAAAATTATCGTCTTGAATTTTTTGGCAATGGTTCTGATTACTTTGCAAT
>JAKQEZ010000759.1 GCA_029558435.1 Bacteroidota bacterium | reverse complement strand
CCAACCAGCAACCTTACATTTCGTAGAAGCTCTTGACGGCGGTGACCAAGCCAATAAAGTTGAATTTAGAGATGAATTATTCCTTTGGGAAGCACCGTTCAACCAAACACCAAAAAGTTTGATGAAAATTCCACAACGTTACGGCGGTGTAATGTGGGGCAATGCAACAACTGCTATTGTTATGGATAGATGGTACGACACTAGAAATACTAAAGCGTATTTAATCAATCCATCAAACCCAGCAATAGCTCCAAAAGTGATTGAAGACAGAAATTCTCAAGATGTGTATTCTGACCCAGGAAGTTTTGAAATGAAAAAGAATGAATTGGGAAGATATGTAATTGCTATCGAAAACAATAAAGGCTATTTAATTGGTGATGGTCATACCAAAGAAGGACAATTCCCTTTCATTGATGAATTTGATTTTACTACCTTAAAAACCAAACGTTTGTATACTTCAAACATGAAAGACAAAAAAGAAGATTTATTATCCATCGAAGATTTGAAAAAAGGCGATGTTTTGGTCATGATTCAATCGAAAAATGAATATCCAAATTACTATTACAGAAACTTAAAATCAAAGAAATTAACGCCAATTACTACTTTCAAAAATCCGTTTGAGAGTTTGAAAAACGTCCATAAAGAAGTCATTACATACCAAAGAAAAGACGGTGTTACTTTATCAGGAACTTTATACCTGCCAGCGGGTTACGATAGAACCAAAAAAGACAAGAAATTACCCTTGTTGATTTGGGCTTATCCAAGAGAATACAAAGACAAAAACAGCGCGGGTCAAAGTACGCAAAATCCAAATGAATTCACATTTCCTTATTACGGTTCGTTTGTATATTGGGTAACTAGAGGGTATGCGGTTTTAGACGATGCGGCTTTCCCAATCATTGGAGAAGGAACAGCAGAGCCAAATGATACGTTCATTGAGCAATTAGTAAACAACGCCGAAGCTGCAATCAATGCAGTGGACAAATTGGGTTATATCAATAAGAGTAAAGTTGGGGTTGGCGGCCATTCGTATGGTGCTTTCATGACGGCTAACTTATTAACGCATTCCAATTTATTCGCTTGTGGAATTGCTAGAAGTGGTGCGTACAATAGAACGTTAACCCCATTTGGTTTCCAAAGTGAGCAAAGAAATTATTGGGATGTTCCTCAAATTTATAACGGAATGTCACCATTTATGAATGCAGAAAAAATGAAAACACCAATGCTATTAACCCACGGTGAAGCCGACAACAATCCTGGAACATTTACGCTACAAACCGAGCGTTACTTTCAAGCATTAAAAGGTTTAGGAGCACCAGTGAGAATGGTGATTTTACCAAAAGAATCGCACAGTTACGTAGCGAAAGAAAATATTTTGCATTTGTTATGGGAACAAGATCAATTCTTGGAAAAACATTTGAAAAATTAAACTAAGAAAATAGAAGATAGAAATTAGAAAATAGACCTTTGAACGATTGGTTTGAAGGTCTTTTTTTATTCTCTATTTCACTTCCAAAAAAACAACTTCACCACAAGACAATTCCTTCAAACTTTCAAAAAACACAAATTGAT
>JAKQEZ010000228.1 GCA_029558435.1 Bacteroidota bacterium | reverse complement strand
TTTTCATTTTCAACTCAATACTTTGATTTTTAAAGCATTTTATTACCTTTGCATCCGAATTCTTCCATTTAGAATTTCATTTCATAAAGATGCGATTCATCGTGTCTCACCTACTTTCTAACCTTAAAACGTTTATAGCATGCAACTGTACAACACCTTAAGCGCAGAAGAAAGAGCTCAATTAATTGATGAAGCCGGAAAACAACGTCTTACATTATCTTTCTATGCGTATGCCAAAATTGAAGATCCCAAAAAATTTCGCGACGATTTATTTATCGAATGGAACAAACTCGATGCTCTTGGTCGTACCTATGTAGCCAAAGAAGGAATTAACGCTCAAATGAGTGTGCCAGCAGAAAATTTTGAAGCTTTTCGAGAAACTTTAGAAGCATATGATTTTATGCGTGGCATTCGATTGAATGTTGCCGTAGAACACGACGACCATTCATTTTTAAAACTAACAGTAAAAGTTCGTGATAAAATTGTAGCCGATGGTTTAAACGATGAAACGTTTGATGTTACCAATATCGGAGTGCATTTAAAAGCGAAAGAATTCAATCAAATTTTAGAAGATCCAAACACGATTGTAGTCGATTTTAGAAATCATTACGAAAGTGAAATCGGTCATTTTAAAGGAGCGATAACTCCAGATGTAGAAACTTTTAGAGAAAGTTTACCAATTATCAACGAACAATTAAAAGATTTCAAAGAAGATAAAAACTTGGTGATGTATTGCACCGGAGGAATTCGTTGCGAGAAAGCATCGGCGTATTTCAAACACCAAGGTTTTAAAAATGTTTTCCAATTAGAAGGTGGAATTATCAATTACGCCAAACAAATCAAAGAAGAAGGTTTGGAAAGTAAATTCATCGGAAAAAACTTCGTTTTCGACCATAGATTAGGTGAACGAATTACCGATGATATCGTTTCGCAATGTCACCAATGTGGAAAACCTTGCGACAATCATACCAATTGTTTGAACGACGGTTGTCATTTACTATTCATTCAATGTGACGAATGTAAAGCGGCCATGGAAAATTGTTGT
>JAKQEZ010000758.1 GCA_029558435.1 Bacteroidota bacterium | reverse complement strand
TCCATTTTGGCAGAAGCATATCCCGATTTAAAAGCTTCCGAACAATTTCTTAATTTGCAACGCAATATTAGCGATATGGAAGAAAAGTTAGCTGCAGCTCGTAGAACCTATAATGCATCAGTTGAAGCATACAATAACGCGGTTATGCAATTTCCATCCTCGATTGTGGCTCAAAAAAGCAATTTTCAGGTTAAAGAATTTTTGAAATTCAACGATTAATGTATGTTGCACACATTTGAAAGCATAAAATCTCAACTTTTTGCAGAGGTTGTTCGTCCGTTAGAAGTTCAACGCAAAGAATACACTAAAAAATTCTGGAAAAACTTTTTACTTTTCTTGGTTTCCATTGCACTTGGAATTACAATTGGAATAATGTTGCAACCTACCTATTCTGGTTATGGTGTTTTGCTTTTTGTTCTAACTGGTTTATGGTTTTTTGTTGGTTTGGTGCTTTTAATTCGTTCAAACTACCGTTTCCAACGCAGTTTTGTGCCACAATTCAAACATCAAGTTATTCCTTTTCTACTTCAATCTATTCATGAATCGATAACCTATGCACCCAATGAGAATTTAATGGATGAATACGAACAAAGTAATTTGTTTCCAATGCGCATTGATCGTTTTCGAGCAGAAGATAAATTTTCGGGTGTATTAGACAAAACAACCTATTCTTTTTGTGAGATTTTTACAGAATATAAAACCGTATCAACCAATAACAAAGGGCAACGACAAGAGCATTGGCACACCATTTTTAAGGGTGTTTTCTTTGCAAGTGATTTTCACAAAAATTTTGAACACGAAACCATTATTGATTGCGATAGCATGGAACGTTACCTCGGAAAATTTGGTAGAATGTTTCAAAAAATGAACACTCAACGTGAGGGGCAATTGTTGAAAATGGAAAGTCCTGAATTTGAAAAATACTTTGCCGTTTATAGCACCGATGAATTGGAGACGCGGTATTTATTAACCCCTTCAATGATGGAGCGTATATTAGCGTTGTACCAAAAGATAAATGCTCCTATGAAATTTTCGTTTCGCAACAATATGCTGTACATCGCCATTTCATACAATGCTAATCTATTTGAACCAACAGTGTTTAAAACACTTTTAAACGAAGAAATGTATGCAAAATGGCACCAAGTTATTACCTTGATGATAGAATCCATCAACGATTTGAATTTGAATACACGCATTTGGACAAGAAGTTAGTGACCAATACTAAAAACCATTTGCTACAACTAATAAATTCTATATATTTGCCTTAATTAATTTAAAATAAATTTGACAACAAAAATTAAATTCGGAACAGACGGTTGGAGAGCAATTATTGCCGATGAATATACCGTTGATAATGTTGCAAGAGTTTCTTTGGCAACTGCCATTTGGGTGAAACAAAATTATGAAAACCCTACTATTGTTATTGGTCACGATTGCCGTTTTCAAGGTGAATTGTTTGTAGAAACAGCGGTTAAAATTTTTATTTCACAAGGAGTAAAAGTTAAAATGGCTAAAGGTTTTGTTTCTACACCAATGGTTTCGTTGGCAACTGTTAAAAAGAATTGTTCGTTGGGAGTTGTGATTACAGCAAGCCATAACCCACCATCCTACAATGGTTTTAAATTAAAATCGCATTTTGGTGGCCCATTAGCACCTGCAAAAGTGCAAGAAATTGAAGATATCATTCCAGATAATGTTGCAATTGATTGGAGAACGATTTCTTTGGATAATACGTTGGTAGAAGTAGTTGATTTAGAAACAGAATACGTCAATCATTTAAAAGCTAATTTTGATATTGAAGCAATTGAAAAATCAGGGTTAAAATTGGCTTACGATGCAATGTTTGGTGCTGGACAAAATGTATTGAAACG
>JAKQEZ010000184.1 GCA_029558435.1 Bacteroidota bacterium | reverse complement strand
TGCGTGGGGAAAGAAGCATGGGCTTTGTGGCTCTTTTAAAAACTTTGGTTTGTGGGCTGATTTGTGCGGTTTTTAAATGTGCCACAAAACGGGTTGGCTGTATTGTTAATAACTTATTTGAAATAAACTTGAAAAAAAAGTTGCAGATTTAAAAAGTATGATTATATTTGCTTCGTGAATGTTTCACAACCCAATGACAGAAGGGAAAAGAAGTCAAAAAAAACTTACCACAAATGAACGCAACAATAAAAACAATCAGCATTGAAACATTAGCTGAAAAAATCAACGGAAAATTATGGGTTAAAGGTGGTGTAAAACGCATCTATTTAGAAGGAATTATGAAAAAGTATTTAGATATAAATGTTTATGATGCCGCAATGCAGCGAATGGAATTTACTTTCTCAAATTTTGAAAAGGTTTATGTTTCTTTTTCGGCTGGCAAGGATAGTGGGGTAATGGTTCAAATGGCTTTAGAAGTGGCACGTAAACAAAATAAGTTACCGTTGAATGTTTTGTTTATTGACTTGGAGGCACAATACAAAAGCACTATTGATTTTGCAGAATACATTTTAAACAATCCTGACATTAACGCTTATTGGGTGTGCCTTCCAATTCATTTAAGAAATGCAGTTAGTCAGTTTCAACCGCATTGGCTTTGTTGGGATGAAAATAAAAAAGATGCTTGGGTTCGTGAACTGCCCAAAAACTGCATTAGTGATGTAAATTATTTTCCGTTTTTCCGTGTAGGAATGGAGTTTGAAGAATTTGTTCCTGCCTTTGGAAATTGGTTTGCTGATGGTAAAAAAACAGCCTGTATGGTTGGTATTAGAAGCGATGAAAGTTTGAACCGATTTAGAACTATCGCAAGCGATGAAAAAGAAACATTTGATGGGAAGCAATGGACAACAAAACTTAACGATAACCTTTACAACGCTTACCCAATTTATGACTGGCGAACAGAAGATATTTGGAAAGCAAATGCGGAAAAAAAATGGAAGTATAACCGTGTTTACGATTTAATGCACCTTGCTGGACTTACTATTCATCAGATGCGTATTTGTCAGCCTTATGGCGATGACCAAAGAAAGGGTCTTTACTTATTCAAAATACTTGAACCTGAAACCTGGGCAAAGGTTGTAAACCGTGTTGAAGGTGCGAATTTCGGGAATAGATATAGTGAGAATGATAAAACTACGCTTGGTAATTACAAAGTTCATTTACCTGAAGGACACACTTACGAAAGCTATGCAAAGTTTTTACTGGACACAATGCCACCATACCTAAAAGAGCATTATCAAAAGAAGATTAATAAGTTTTTGGAATACTGGAAGAAAGAAAACTTTGAAACAATCCCTGATATTTCTGATGCAAAATTGGAAGCTGCAAAGAAAATTCCTTCTTGGCGTAGAATAGTAAAAGTGCTTTTAAAAAATGACTACTGGTGCAAAGGGCTTTCATTCTCGGCTACAAAAAGGGAAATGGAAAAACAATTTGAATTAATTACAAAATACTCTGAATTATGATAGAAGAAATTTTGAAGCAATATGCGGATGCAACTTTTGATGAAAAAGTTAAAATCTATAATGAGATTTCACAACAGCTTTATGATTTTCTTGGTGTAAACCATCCTGTTTTAAACGTGCAGCTTGTTCCTGTTGATGATGTAAAAGGGAATGATTACAACCCAAATAAAGTTGCACCTCCTGAAATGAATTTACTTGCATTATCAATTCGCAAAGATGGTTTAACAATGCCTTGCGTAGTTGCTAATGATGAAAGTGGGTATGTGGTAGTTGATGGATTTCATAGACGAACCCAGGTGGCGAGTAAAAAAGATATTAGGGAAAGTTTGTTTGGCTATTTGCCAGTATCAAAACTTAACAAGGATATAGAAGATAGAATTACTTCAACTGTTCGCCATAATATGGCAAGAGGAACCCACCAAGTAGAGCTATCAGCTAAACTTATTACAATGCTGAAAAAGCATAACTGGACAAACGCAAGGATTGGGAAAGAGCTTGGAATGGATGCAGATGAAGTATTGAGATTAAAACAAATTACAGGACTTGCAGAAGCGTTTGCAGACAAAGAGTTTTCTCGAAGTTGGGAAGTAGATAAATCCTGATGTTTACTGTGGTAAGTTTTCATCAGGCTGGCGAAATGGGGAGGATGCCAGTTGCTCCCCTTATTTTAAAATCAAAGTAATGGCAAAGAAGAAAACGCACGGAGGTGCAAGAAAAAAAGCAGGCAGAAAACCAGTTGAAGATAAAAAGCAACAGGTTAATTTATTTCTTGAAGGTTCGCTAATCGAATTACACGGAGGCAA
>JAKQEZ010000757.1 GCA_029558435.1 Bacteroidota bacterium | reverse complement strand
CCGCTAACGGTTTGCAGCTAAAAGAAGTGGCGGTTTTGGAACACTAAACTGTCTATACGCACCAAAGTTTATTAGTAGCACAACTGTTTATATTCCCACTTCCCCGCCATTTTTTTTAGGTGCTGTTAGCGGTTCGTTGTTTTCTGTCTATATGGTCATTACTTGTCCACCGATTTTAGCAATTGATTTGATGTTTTAAAACTTTTAAGAAACAAAATTAAACTAATTAATGTCAGTATTGAAGCAATTAAAAAAGGAATTCCTGGAAAATAAATTTCGGATTGTTTCCCCGTAAAGTAAGAAAAACTGCTTGTCATTAAAGGTGGTGCGAGCAGAGTTGTCAAGCCCATTAAACTACCTAAAGCACCTTGAAGTTCGCCTTGTTCGTTGTCGGGCATTGCTGAAGACATAATGCTTTGAATGGCTGTTCCCTGAATTCCACCAACTATGAAAAGTAATAATGCTGTAAAGAGTAACCATTGCCACGGTGTAAAAGCAAACAGAAAAAAGCCTGTCATCATAAGTACAAACCCTAATACTGCCATTCGTTTATCGCCCAGTTTTTTTGCCAAAATACCGACTAACCATAACTGAACAATAATTGATAGAATGCCTATAAATGCTAATGAGTAACCAACAAGAGAGTTACTCCACTTGAATTTTTCAATGGTGAAAAATGCCCAAACACTTTCCATACTGTGATTGGCGATGGAAACAAAAATCATTGATAGCACTAAAGTTTTTATCAATGGAAATTTCTGTAAATGTTTGAGAGAACCCAATGGATTGGCTCTTTTCCATTCAAATTTCCTGCGGTTATTTGCTTTTAATGATTCCGGGAAAAAATAATAACCGAAAATAAAATTGATAAAACTTAAAATAGCAGCAACAATAAAGGGTGTATGAGTTCCGAATTGTCCCAATGTTCCACCAATTATTGGCCCAATTATAAATCCCAAACCAAACCCTGCGTTTATAAGCCCGAAATTTTTAGTTCTATTATCGCCGGTGCTAATATCGGCAACACAAGCAGATGCAACGGAATAACTTGCACCTGTTATACCTGCAATTGTCCGCCCAACAAAAAGCCACAAAATACTTGGGGCGAAAGCTAGAAAAATACAGTCAATGCTAAACCCAAACAATGAACTTAAAAGTACAGGTCGTCTGCCATATTGGTCGCTTAGATTTCCTAAAACTGGTGCAAAAATAAATTGCATGGTTGCATAAGCAAATGAGAGCCAGCCTCCATATTTGGCGGCTGTGCTGATGTCTGATTGAAGTAGATTAGTCAGCAGTTGTGGCAGAACTGGGAAGATTAGCCCAAAACCTGCGGTGTCGATTACTACAACTATTAATACAAATATGAGTGTTGATTTATGATTTGATTTCATTTTTATGAAGCGATAAATTTTAGCATTACTCTGAAAAGTAGAATGCAGTTTGTTAATAATATATTCATTGAAGAAGAGTCTCAACCAGATTTGGTTAAGAAAAAAAGCGTTAAGCGCTATGAAAATATTATTGCCTCATAATGGCACAAATATATAAAAAAAGTTTAAGTAGTCAATGTCGAGTTGCGAAAAATAATTAACAGGGTCAACGAAGTGCTAGTTTTTTTGTCGGTCATTTAATGCTTGCACTGTCGTCTTCACAATGACCGCTAACGGTATCGGGCTTGGGGAATGGCGTTTCAAGGCACCTCTCTCCAAACTTTCACCAAATATAATAATTATCTCTGAACTTCCAAATCTATAGCTTCGCCTAGCCATTTTCCAAACCCGTGTTATGGATTGCAGCACG
>JAKQEZ010000182.1 GCA_029558435.1 Bacteroidota bacterium | reverse complement strand
TTATATGTCGTTATAAATTGTAGCCAACTCCGTTTTAATTTGTCTGAAACTCAAATCAAAATTCAGTTCTTGACTTAATCCTGTGTTTATACAATAAATGAACGATTCTTTTCTGTAATACAACTCATTTTTCTTCAAAGATTTTTCGATACTATCCGATTTTGCAAGTAAGCAAACAAGTTGATAATCAGAATTTATTGCATCAGTTTTGTTGCTTGGGTGTGCTTTTGTATAATGTTGTGTTGCTGTCAGTTTGATTAAGTTTTCCAAATAGTGAGCAAGTTGCGGAAACTTACTTTTCGGAAAAATGTGATGCACTTGTGTAGCTTCTCCGTTTGCCCATTGGTCTTTAACTTCGCTTTCAGAATACATTTTTTTGATTTGGTTCATTGCTTTTTGAACCAAATAAGCGTTAAATGCTGTGTCAGGCAATACATTTTGCTCACTTTCCGCATTTGCTTCTTGTCGTGAAATGGTTTTGTCTTTTGACACATCACGCCAATTTTTACGGTTATACATCAAATCTGTATAGTAAAATTCATTTTCGGACATTCTACCTTTTACTGAACCTGGTAAATTGTTTTCACAAGCGTAAACATTCAACAATTTTGGAAAAATACGTCTTACTTCTACATCTCCGTTGATTGCTGTATTTCCAATGATAAACTTGATAAACCGTTTTTGTAAATCTTCAAAATCCGCTTGTGTCAAATTACCTTTTTCGTATTTGCTTTTGTAATCTTCAAAGAATTTGAGCAAACCACTATCAGACAAGACTTTTACAAAGTATTGATACAAGAAATTATAAGCGTTTCGGTCTTTCAAAGAAATGTATTCCAAAACAGATAAATCCGCAATTTTGTAGAAGTTTTTTGTTCCTCTTTTTTCAATGTCCAAAACTCCTGCATAAGCTAAAAGTCTTAAAGGTTGCTGAATGAATTTATCGTATTCACTTCTTGTTGTTGGGTTGGTTGCAGATGGTTTGTTGAAAATCGCTTTTACGTTTTTGATGAAATATTGTGAATCCCAAATGTCTTGAACGATAAACTCTTTTTCAGGGTCACTTTCTCGTAAATTCATCACACAATCCGCAATAATACAAACCACATCAGGTGTACATTTTTGGTCCATAATCTTGCGTCATTGCTTATCCTTATGTCATAATTTTTGCTTTTG
>JAKQEZ010000756.1 GCA_029558435.1 Bacteroidota bacterium | reverse complement strand
ATTTCGAAATTATCCAATTGACCAATTTCAAATCAGGAAAGGAAAGTGCAAAGAAAGAAGAAACACCAAATTTCTTGGAAAACCAACAAAAAGAATTGTTCCTTTTCGTGAACGAACAAGAAGCGAGAACCAATTGGTACAAACAAAAATCTGAAAATAATCAAGAAAAACAGCCAAAAGAAATTTTCTACAACAATTCTTCATTGGAAGCTATAAAAGCTGCGCCAAATGGAAAGTTTGTAACGTTTCGCTTATCGGATTACCCGAGTCAAACATCAACTAATGTAGAACATTTCATCACCAAAGACGGTTTCACAGAAAGCAGAAAAGCCCGAGCAAAAGTGTCAAATAAAAACTTGAGCGAACACAAATTCGGGATTTTTAATGTAGCAAAAGATACGGTTTATTTTGTGGATTTCAGTAAATTATCAGGAATTCAATCGCTTCCCAAATACTATCAAGACTACGAAAACCTGAAAGATAAAGAAGCAAAACCACAACAAGTTATCATGCAAAGTCCAGTTTATAGTGATGATGCCAAAAATGCCGTGATGGAATTGCGCAGCATGGATAACAAACACCGCTGGATTGTACAATTGGATTTAGCATCAGGAACAATCACCGAATTAGATCACCAAAATGATGAAGCTTGGATTGGCGGACCTGGAATTCCAAGTTACGGTTTTGGAAATGGAACATTGGGTTTCATCAATTCAAACACCATTTATTTTCAATCTGAAGTTACGGGTTTTTCTCATTTGTATACTTTGGACTTAAATTCGAAGAAGAAAACCGCATTAACTTCAGGAAATTGGGAAGTTAGAAATGCCCAACTTTCAAACGATAAAAAGTCGTTTTATTTAACCACAACTACAACGCATCCTGGAAACAGAAGTTTTTACAAATTGGACATCGCTTCCAAAAAAATGACTGGAATTTTCACCAATGACGGCGCTTATGAAGTAGAAATTGCACCAGATGAAAAGTCATTTTTAGTGCGTTATTCGTTCAAAAATAAACCTTGGGAATTGTTTTATGCCGAAAATAAACCCAATGCCAAGTTGCAACAAATTACATTTTCTACTACCAAAGAATTTCAGCAATACCAATGGCAAGCGCCAGAAGTAGTAACATTCACAGCTCAAGACGGCAAAACGGTTTACGCTCGATTGTACGAACCAAAAAACGGAAACAAGAACAAAGCCGCTGTTATTTTTGTTCATGGCGCAGGTTATTTGCAAAACGCACACAATTACTGGAGTACGTATCACAGAGAATTCATGTTTCACCATTTGTTGACGGATTTGGGCTATACGGTTTTAGACATCGATTACCGTGCAAGTGATGGTTATGGTCGTGATTTTAGAACTGGAATCTATCGCCACATGGGCGGATTAGATTTACAAGATCATTTGGACGGAAAAAAATATTTGGTAGAAAAACTTGGAATTGACACCAATAGAGTTGGAATTTATGGCGGTTCTTATGGCGGATTTATCACTTTAATGGCTTTGTTAACAAAACCTGGCGAATTCAAATCGGGAGCGGCTTTACGAGCGGTTACAGATTGGGCGCATTACAACCAAGGTTATACTTCCAATATTCTAAATTTTCCTGAAACGGATCCGTTGGCATACCAAAAAAGTTCGCCTATTTATTTCGCAAATAACCTGCAAGACAGATTGTTGATGCTTCACGGAATGGTCGATGATAATGTGCAATTTCAAGATATTGTTCGTTTGTCGCAACGTTTTATTGAATTGGGCAAGAAAAATTGGGATTTAGCCGTTTATCCAGTGGAAGCACACGGTTTTCAAAAAACGTATTCTTGGGTGGATGAATACCAAAGAATTTTAGATTTGTTCAACGAAACTTTACTGGAAAAATAAGATGTACCAAATTACGGAACTTACTACCAAAGAACAGATGTTGGAACAATTGCCCATCATCCAACAATTGTATCCCGAATTTACATTGGAAATCTACGAATCGTTACTTTTACAAATGATTCCACACAATTATAAACAATTAATCGTAACTTTAGAGGAAAAAACTATTGGACTTTCCGGATTTTGGATTGGCGTAAAGTTGTGGTGCGGCAAATATTTGGAACTCGATAATGTAATTGTGCATCCTGATTTCCGTTCGAAAGGCATTGGAAGCTTATTAACCAATACATTGAACGATATTGCCATTGCAAACGATTGCAATATGATGGCTTTAGATGCTTACACGACCAACTTTAGTGCGCAAAAATTCTATTTCAATCATGGTTTTGTGCCAAAAGGGTTTCATTTTATTAAG
>JAKQEZ010000755.1 GCA_029558435.1 Bacteroidota bacterium | reverse complement strand
GCTTTTAATATTGCTGATTTCTTAGCTGATATTTCCGGCGTTACGGCTTTTACTTTCTGTTGTTCAACAATAGTTGTACCTTCGCCTAATGCCTTTTTGCCGGATATTTTTTGTTGTTCCGATAATGGATTGAATGTATTTTTTTGAATTTTAGGTATTTGGAAATTAGGAATACCGAAACTATTCTCTTTTGATACCGTAAAAGACGTCTGATTATTTGGATTTGGATTTGGATTTGGATTTGGCTTGCTTACGCTTGTTGATGCTGATGTTGATTTTGATTGTCCATTTGAAGATATTGTAGCTTCGGATCCACTCTCTAATTTTGGTGCTGGAACGTCTTTTTTTTTTACCGGTTTAATATTTTCAATTTCATCCCATGATGACACACTTTTGACATCATCAATTTCATCCCAACTTGATATTACTTTTTCGTTTGGCATTTTTACTCTTTTTTATAGGTTTCTCCATTTCTAATAAAACTACTTCCTTTAGGTAGTGCATCGAATTGAGCCTTTGTTGTAATAACTGGAATAGTATTTTTACTACTTGTTGAATTACTTTTTGTCGTAGAGGAACTGGTTGTAGTTTTTGTTCCAGCTTTAACGTTGCTGTTTGGCTGACCGGACAAATCTCTTACCGGAGAAATACCATTCTTCTTCTGATTTGCTTCATACATGTAGGTTATAGAACTATTTGCTAATGCATCTTTGTTGTAACCTCCATTTGACGCTCGTACCGGTATTCTTTGAGTTTTTGGATTTTTATCTTCATCAAGTAAAATACCGCCTACATTGTCAAACAATGGCACCGTAATAAATAATTCCTTACCGTTACCTTTTTCTACTTTTACAATATCTGCAACACCTAATCCATTGGCAGACGAGATAACTGTATTGATAAATTCTTGGTCAGATTGTGGTGTTCCATCACTTAATAAATCAACAAATTCAGTAGTACCATAATCTTGTACCGTTGTATTAAAATCAACCTGTTTGCCGTATGAATTAGCTCGCTGTTGTGCAATTGCTGTTTGTTTTGCTCTGTATGCTTCCAGTGCATCTTGTTTACGTTCATCAAGTTTTTCTTTCACATCTTGCTTATCATCATACAGTGCTTTGAATTGCAGCGATTCCAAGTATT
>JAKQEZ010000170.1 GCA_029558435.1 Bacteroidota bacterium | reverse complement strand
TGCCGCACAGTTCAATTATTTGAACCAGTTCGCCATTGGACAAAAGGTCATTTTCCATACCTTTTGCGATGTTTTTCAGTATTTTTTCTGACAATTCGCTCATGGTTCAAAAAATTGAATTATGTAAATAAGTAAGTTAGCGGTAATTGGCTGAATAATATTTGTTCCACTCATCAATTATCCGCTCGTGTATTTCAATGCTATATTCCTCTGATAAGAACCGTGCAAAATCAGCCAACTCCCCGCTAACAAGCGGTTGGCGAAATGCTGCATCCACGTCCCTTTGAAGTTTCTTAATCATCGCTGCTTGGTCATCTGTAAGGTCTAATTCCATATACAGCCTCGCAAATTGTTCTTTAATGTTTTCCATCCTTTTGAAATTTAGTTGTTGATAATACGCACTGCGCCAACCGCCAAAACGTTATAAGCAATTGCTAAGAACCTGCTTCCAATTGATTTTTTCGCCACAATAAGGGCAGTAAACAAATCTGCTCAAATACCCTTTTCTACCATCTACTATTTGACTTTTCGTTTGTGGTTCTCCATTCAATAAGCCATACTTTTTAAAAGTTGGTTGAATGTTTACAATCCTTTCTACTTCATAATCAATAGTAGATTTGTTTACTTTCTCACCGCTAAGAAATCCTACTAAGCAATCGCAACTGCTTATAACATCGGTTTTGCAATAGTGGGGCTTTTGTGCTTTACTGGTCATTTGTACTTCTATTTAAGTTTAGTTGTGGGTTGAACATTTGCGCCTTGAAACCCCACCATCGCAAAGCCGTAAAACGTTAGCGGCAAGTGCTATCTGACATTTCCAATTTGAATAGTTCGTCATTGAAGCAAATGCGATAAATACCATCTTTGTTTCTTGCTCCATATTCCAAAAAGCCGCTACTATTTTTTACTGGGCTTTCTGTTATTGTTACCGCTTCATCAATGTTTTGTGAAACAAATCTGTATTTGCTTCCAACTTTAATTTCTTTTTCAATTACCATTTTCATTTAATTTACCGCACCATCCGCTAACAAGGCATTTACGCTACCCCTGCGGACAATCCGCTGTTCAACTTTTGTTTTTCAATTACGGGGCAGCGTAAATGCCCTGTTATATGCTATGCTGTGCAGCACTCTAAAATGGCAAGTCATCGGACATAGCTTGTTTCGTTTCATTATTTGATTTTTTTAATTGTTCGTACCTTAAACCCATTGTGTATGATTTGTAATTAATGTACTGCTTTTTTTCATTGAACATATTAAAATCTACACCTTCGCTTTGCCAATTTAAAATATTACCCTTTGGTTGTTTTGTGTTTAAGTCCAAAATAATATCAGATAAATTGAAAAAATATTGACAAGCAAATGAAGCAATGCTACCAACTTCATCACCTACCCACCCATCAAAATCAATTTGCTGTTTATTGCAAAATTTTCTTACCCATTCATTACAGACAAATTCATATTGTCTGTTTAGTTCTTGTAACTTGACAGTCTTTGCCATATCTAAAATTTTACCTCTAAAAACGCACATCATATAACAGGGTATTTATTATATGTGGGCTGACGTTCTAAAATTCAGCCGTAGAACATCTATTCGGCTTTTGTGGGTTATTCATCTATGGTACTTCGATGCCCACACATCATAAATACCTAATCCGTTAGTGGCAAGCGTATGACGAGCCACCTAAAAAAGCAACTCATCATCACTTACTTTAACTTTTGCCAAAATTTCTTCTGCTTCCTCAATTTGTGCTAAAGTGTGGTTGCGTTTATCATCCATCACTTTACGGGCTTTTTCAATAGTGTAATCAGACAGTTTTTCAACTGCAATACGTTTTTCAACCCACTTTTTAGCAGCTTCAAAAACATCGGAAGCCTTTTCACCAGCTTCAACTTCTAATTCAATTTCAATTTTAACATTCTCGTAGTTGCCTTTTGAAATCAGACGGCTGTAAATAATTTTGTTCGCTTTCATTTTATTTATTGTTTTTAAATTGAGTTTCTACTAATTTAACCGTTCCATCGCCTAGCAGCGTATAAAAAACATTAAAAAAAACTTTTGTAAATATTTTATTTTAAAATATACACTTCACTAGTTTTTCCTCTATTTCTTCCAAAAGGTCGTACAATAAGGGAATTATGTCAACCTCACTGTCCTTTACGGTTACTTTCTCTATTTCTATATAGTCGCTAACAGGAGGTTGATAATAATCTCCTTTCTC
>JAKQEZ010000160.1 GCA_029558435.1 Bacteroidota bacterium | reverse complement strand
TTTGGAAAAAATTGCCCAACAAACCCAAAAGCAATACGGTAGAAAAGTAAATACCAATACAGAAATTTTAATCACTGCTGGTGCTACGCAAGGTATTTACACCGCAATTAACGCATGGATTCAAACGGGTGATGAAGTCCTTGTACTTGATCCGTGTTACGACAGTTACGAACCCTCAATACTAATGGCTGGAGGAAAGGCTGTTCATTTAGCATTAAACCCTGATTACACACCTAATTTCAACCAAATTGAAGCCGCTATTTCTTCCAAAACCAAAATGTTAATCATCAATAATCCACATAATCCCACAGGGAAAATTTGGACCGAACAAGATTTTGAAGCTTTGGAAACCATTTTGGACAAACATCCACAAATTATCTTGCTTAGCGATGAAGTTTATGAATACATTTCGTTTGCACAACCGCATATTTCTTGCAACAGTCGGGAAAAATTGGTTCATAAAACGGTTGTAGTTTCTTCTTTTGGGAAATCGTTACATATTACGGGTTGGAAAATGGGTTATTTAATTGCTCCCAAAAACCTACTCAACGAAATTAAAAAAGTACATCAGTTTTTGGTTTTCAGTGTGAATAGTGTCGCTCAAAATAGTATTGCTGCCTACTTGGATATTGTAAATTTGGAAGAAGTAAAAGCGATGTACCAAAGAAAAAAAGAGTATTTCAGTAGTTTGTTGCAAAACAGTAAATTCCACCTTTTACCTTGCGAAGGCACCTATTTTCAAGTGGTAGATTACAGCGCCATTTCGGAACAAAACGATGTGGATTTTGCCAAAGAATTAATTACGAAATACGGTGTAGCATCTATTCCAATTTCGGTCTTCTACGAAAACAAAACCGATCACAAACGCTTGCGATTCTGCTTCGCAAAAACCGATGAAACTTTGGAATTAGCTGCGGAAAAGTTAAATCAAATCTAGGTTTTAGTTACACAAAGTCACACAAAGTTTTCGCAAAGTCTCACGAAGATTTTTATTTTTTTTACCTCAAAATTTAATCTTTATCTTACAATTAAAAATCTTCGAATCTATGATAAAAACGTTTCATCCGCGTGACAATCAAGTGAAACGCTCTGTGTAACTCTCTCAACACAAACCACTTC
>JAKQEZ010000131.1 GCA_029558435.1 Bacteroidota bacterium | reverse complement strand
GAATTTGTGGATTTAGAAGCTTTTGGAAATGGCGGATATTTAAAAGAATTGCGCGATTTGCAGTATTTTTTAGATCACCTAGAAAAAACACATGGGTTCAAAAAATTCATTTTAGTTGGACATTCGCGTGGTGGTGGAGCGGTTATTTTGGGTGGAAATGATGAGCGAGTAAAGCAAATTCATTGTTTAGCACCTATATCTGACATTGCAGCGCGTTTTCCAAAAGGTGAAAAAATGGAGGAATGGAAAAAAACGGGTGTCTACTTTCATAAAAACAGTAGAACGGGTACTGAATTACCGCACTATTTTTGTCAATACGAAGATTTTTTGGCACATCAAGAAGAATTAACCATTGAAATAGCCGCAAAAAAGTTGCAGAAACCCGTATTTGTTTACCATGGAAGCGACGACACATCGGTTGAACCATGGGAAGGCAAATTAGTGGCTGAATGGACCAACGGCACTTATTACAACATAGAAGGAACGGCACATACATTTGACACCAAAGAACCTTGGACAGAAAATAAAATGCCCGAAACGTTTGCTAAAGTTGTTCAAATGATAGTCACCACTATTTCTAATCAAATAAATCCTTTTTGAAGTAAGATTTGACGCATTTCTGCTTGCATTTGTTGTGCACTTTCAGCTGCTTTTTGGGCAAAATCAAGTCCATTTGACGCATAAATAATACCGCGCGAAGAGTTGACAATGATACCACAATCGTTGTTCCATCCATAATTGGCAACATCTTCCAACGATCCACCTTGTGCACCAACACCCGGAACTAAAAAGAAATTATCGGGAACAATTTTGCGCACTTCACCAATTCCTTCGGCACGGGTTGCTCCTACCACAAACATTGTGTTTTCGGGAGAACCCCAAGCAGCAACTTTTTTAAGCACTTTTTTATACAATTCTTCGCCCGAAGCATCTGTTGTGAATTGAAAATCTAAAGCACCAGCATTAGACGTTAAAGCCAATACAATTACCCATTTGTTTTCGTATTGTAAAAAAGGTTTTATGCTGTCTTCGCCCATGTATGGTGCAACTGTAACCGCATCGGCACCTAATTCTTGAAAAAATGTTTTGGCATAATAATCCGAAGTATTGCCAATATCGCCACGTTTTGCATCGGCAATAATCAAACAATCATTGGGAATGTAATCAATGGTTTTTTGCAGAGATTGCCATCCTTTGACACCGTAACATTCATAAAATGCTGTGTTGGGTTTGTAGGCAATACAAAAATCTTTTGTTGCATCAATAATGGCTTTGTTGAACTCAAAAATTGGGTCTTCTGTGTTTAACAAATGAGCTGGAATTTTTGATAAATCAGGGTCTAAGCCCACACACAAGAAAGAACCTTTCTTTTTGATCTGCGAAATAATTGATGCTTTGTTCATATTGCTAATTATGGTGCAAATATAGACAGAAAATTACATCCTTCTAGAACAAGATTGGAATAAAACAAAAAAGAGAACTAAAAGTCCTCTTCATTATTGAATATTTTACTTATTAATCTACCTTTTCGTCAAGGAAAAACTTATAAACCAAACCAGCTAATATTGCACCAACAATAGGAGCCAGCCAAAACAACCAAAGTTGATTTATAGCCCAATCGCCAACAAAAATTGCTTGGCTAGTACTTCTTGCAGGGTTGACAGACGTATTGGTAATTGGAATACTCACTAAATGGATGATAGTTAACGTTAAACCAATTGCTAAGCCTGCAAAACCACTTGGTGCTTTTGAATGTGTAGAACTTAAGATGACAATTAAGAAGATAAAGGTCATTACTAATTCAGAAAGAAAAGCTGCAGTCATATTGTAACCTCCTGGAGAATGTTCACCGTAACCGTTAGCAGCAAAACCACCAATTTCAAAACCATGTTTTCCACTTGCCAATAAATACAAGATTCCTGCCCCAGCAATAGCGCCCAAAACTTGCGCAGCGATGTAGGGAATTAAATCTTTTTTATCCAAACGACCCGCAATCCAAGCCCCAACTGATACCGCAGGATTTAGATGACATCCTGAAATGTGTCCAATCGCATAGGCCATTGTTACAACTGTTAAACCAAAGGCTAACGCCACACCTAAAAAACCTATTCCTAATTCAGGATAGGCAGCAGATATAAGGGCACTCCCACATCCACCTAAAACCAACCATAGGGTTCCAATAAATTCAGCTACTAATTTTCTCATACTTTTATATTTTAAAAAATTAAACATTAGTCCCATTTTAAACAATAGGAAATTTAAAAAAACACTAAGTATCAGATGAGTTGAGGTTATAAATATAATAAAAAAACAAAAAGGTCACCAAATTGGCACGAATGGTCGGAAGAAATTTCTTCCGACTTTTTTGTATTTATTAACCTTTAAATGTTGATATAAACAACTGATTATCAATAAAATAACTTGTTTTTAAGCTTTATTTTACTTATCTTTAATGCTGATAATCAATATAT
>JAKQEZ010000130.1 GCA_029558435.1 Bacteroidota bacterium | reverse complement strand
ATATATTGATTATCAGCATTAAAGATAAGTAAAATAAAGCTTAAAAACAAGTTATTTTATTGATAATCAGTTGTTTATATCAACATTTAAAGGTTAATAAATACAAAAAAGTCGGAAGAAATTTCTTCCGACCATTCGTGTCCGAAGACTCCTTTTTTGAAAAAAATGAATGTTGTTTATCGTTTCACAATTTTTCCAACAATTGAATTATTGACTTTCACTAAATAAATACCTGCACGTTGATTACTGATATTTACAATAATTGTTTCACCCGCTTTTTTGGTGGCAGAATAAACTTCTTCACCCAATAAAGAATACAATTGAATAACAACATCGTTTGCATTTGAATTGGTAATTGTAAAAGCACCATCTGTTGGATTGGGTGAAAGAGTAAACACATTACCACTTTTATGTTGAATACTCGCAACATTTACTGCAGTACATGCAGACGTTACCGT
This sequence comes from Bacteroidota bacterium, assembly GCA_029558435.1. Next base: position 37,312 of record JAKQEZ010000130.1, on the reverse strand, counting down.
ACAACCATTTTTTGTAATTTCAACTGCATAATTTCCAGAAACAGAAGCTGTAAACGCTTGTGAAGTTTCTCCTACAATTGGAGTGTTTGAATTATCGCAATCTATCCATTGATAGGTAGCTCCACTTTCTGTTGCTGTAATGGTTTCACCATTCACACTCACACTATTGTCTGTTAAACAATCTTCACCAAAAAAGTAGGCAGAGCCTGCAAAATTTAAAGAATTTAAACCATTCGCATCAAATTTATCACGATAAGCTCCTACCAAAATATCGTTATTAAAAATAGCAACAGATTGTCCAAAGTTGGCCCACTCTGTTCTATCGTTTGCAATTAATTTTTGAGATTGTTGCCAATTATTTCCTTGCAATTGGAAAATGAAAGATGACCCTGCAACTGTCACGCTATCAGCAGAACTATGTCCATTCAAATTATAATTATCAGCCTCAGAGCCAATTACAATTTTATCATTACTAATGGAAACACTTCTTCCAAAATGAGCAACATCAAATCTATCGTTTGCTACCAATTTATTTTGTTGTGACCATGCGTCGGAATTGTTTTCATAAACATAAGCAGCACCCGCCTCTGTAATTGAATTATTACCACTTGCATCCTTTTTTTCTTTCCATGCGCCAATTAAAACATGGTCAGATGTGTTGTCAACTGCATTTCCAAAATTTGCATCGGCACTCCTATCATTAGCAACAACTTTTTTGATTTGAGACCAAACACCACCATTTTCTTTATAAATATAAGCCGATCCAGCTTCAGCTAAATAATTTGCATTGCTTGCATCTTCATCTTCTTGTGGAGCTCCTACAACCAAATATTTTCCAGAAATAGAAACTGCTTTACCAAAATTATCATTCATTGTTCTGTCTGAAGCAACAATTTTTTGTGCTTGCACCCAAGTTGTTCCATTATTTGCAAACACATAAGCCGCACCTGCATTAGATAACTGTGCGCCCCCGCTAACATCAAAACTGTTTTGATAAGCTCCAATAACAATGTTATCTCCATCTATATCAACCGCATAGCCAAAATAATTTTGAGTATTTCTATCAGAAGCAACAATTTTTTGAACCTGTGACCATGTGCCTGAATTGTTTTTAAAAATGTAGGCTGCACCTGCTCCATTCAACGGATTGGCACCCGTTGCATCTGTTTTAGAAAAATAAGAGCCTATAACTGCATAATCACCCGAAACAGCAACCGACCATCCAAAATAGTCATAATTTGTTCTATCTGAAGCAATTATTTTTTGATGAAATGTCCAGTTATTGTTGACTTTTCTATAGATGTAAACCGAGCCTGTTTCATCCATTGCATTTTGCGAACTAGCATCTGTATTGTCTTTTGGAGCGCCAACAAAAGCATAGTCGCCATAAATTGCAACTGTATTTCCAAAATTTGCAAAAGCTATTCTATCCTGAGCAACAACTTTTTGCGTTTGCGACCATGTTTGCGAACGTGCAATTTCAGGTTTCAATCCAATAAACCCCAATGATAATGAAAGGATTATTGCTTTGTTTGTAAGTTTTGTGATGTGTTTCATGAGTGTAGTATTTAAATGTTTATAAACCCAAGTATAAGCATTTTTCTGTTAATTAAATGCAATGATGCGTTAAAAAAATTCAAATAATTGAATTAAAATAAATATTATTGTAGAAAATATTTAAACCTCAACCATCAATATGAAAGGGATTATTTTAGCAGGAGGCTCAGGAACACGTTTGCACCCATTAACATTGGCCATCAGTAAACAATTGATGCCAATTTACGATAAACCAATGATTTATTATCCATTATCTATACTAATGGAAGCCGGAATTCGTGATATTTTAATCATCTCTACACCGCACGATATGCCTTTATTTCAAAGATTGTTAGGAACAGGGCAGCATTTAGGATGTAATTTTCACTACAAAGTGCAAGAAGAACCAAATGGTTTGGCACAAGCATTTGTTATTGGTGAAGAATTTATTGGCAACGATAAAGTAGCACTCATCTTAGGGGATAATATTTTTTATGGTGCCGGAATGGATGAAATTTTAAAAGAAAACAACAATCCTGATGGAGGAGTTGTTTATGCATATCATGTGAGCGATCCACAACGTTATGGAGTTGTTGAATTTGATGCTAACATGAAAGCTATTTCTATCGAGGAGAAACCCGCACAACCAAAATCAAATTATGCAGTACCTGGATTGTATTTTTACGATAATTCGGTAGTAGAAATTGCTAAAAATTTAAAACCATCCGCTCGCGGAGAATATGAAATTACAGATGTTAACGCTGAATATTTGCGTAGAAATAAATTAAAAGTTGCGATTTTAAATAGAGGAACAGCTTGGCTGGATACAGGTACGTTTTCATCGTTGATGCAAGCAGGTCAGTTTGTGCAAGTAATTGAAGAACGACAAGGATTAAAAATTGGTTGTATCGAAGAAATTGCCTACAAAAATGGATACATTACAACCGAACAATTGCGTATATTGGCCGAGCCATTGGTGAAAAGTGGTTATGGCACATATCTTTTAAATTTATTAAAATAATGGATTTTTTACCCATCTATACAAAATACATTGAAGCAGAACTTTCTGCATTAAATTTACCAACAACACCTCAATCATTATACGAACCAATATCCTATTTCTTAAAAATTGGAGGTAAAAGAATTCGACCTATTTTAACATTGTTGGGGGCAGAAATGTTTGGGCTAAAAAAAGAACAAGCTATTCATGCCGCAATTGCGATTGAATTATTACACAATTTCTCGTTGGTGCACGATGATATTATGGACAAAGCTCCTTTGAGAAGAGGGCAAGAAACGGTTCATCAAAAATGGAATTTAAACGTAGCTATTCTTTCTGGCGATGCAATTTTTATTAAAGCTTATGAACACCTACAACAACAAGAGGGCGATTTAAGAGAAATATTAAAAACATTCAACCAAGCAGCCATCGAAATATGTGAAGGACAGCAAATGGACATGGATTTTGAATCGCAAGAAGACATTTCTATTGACGATTATATCCAAATGATACGTCTAAAAACATCTGTTTTATTAGGTTGTGCACTTGAAATGGCTGCAATTATTGCAGGATGTGACGAACAAGACAGGAAACATTGTTATGACTTTGGTGTTAATATAGGACTTTCATTTCAAATTCAAGACGATATTCTTGATTTATACGGAGATCCAGAAAAATTTGGAAAACAAATTGGGGGTGATGTTATTGAAAATAAAAAAACAATTCTTTATTTATTAGCAAAAAAACATGCCAACAACAAACAATTAATTGAACTTCATTCTATTAAAAATGAATTAGATAACATCAGAAAAATTGAAAGAACTAAAATATTATTTGAAACATTAAATGTGAAACAACTTGCAGAAGATGTAGCAAATAATTATTTCAACAATGCACTTGCGCACTTGCATCAAATTCAAGTAAATATTGAAAATAAATTGCACTTATCGCAATTGAGTAATTTCTTATTAAACAGAAATCATTAAAAAAATCTCATCGACAAATAAAAGGGTTTAGTACTGGTTTTTGAATGATTTGGTCTTAAAAAATCAATAAAATAGCTGATTTTAGGCAACTTATAAAAAATATTTTCGTAATACGTTAAAATAAAGTTTAAAATTTTATATTTTTAACTCAAAATAACTCTTATGATTATGGCTACTCACTTTAGAAACTTAAAACTACTATCTGTCAGAACTATTTTTTTGACTATGATAGTATTGGTGACTCTTACAAATGGGATATTTGCTCAAGAGCACAATCATAACCATGATTTAACACCTCAAGAAATTAGTTGTAGAAACAATGTGGTGAGTTCTTTTGAAAAATTAAAGAAGAACAATGCATTTAAACAACAATTCCAAAGTCAGTTTAATGCTGATTTTAACTCATTTTTGGAGTGGAATAAATACGAAGTTGATTATCTATTATCGTATTTAAAAGCAACAGTTTGTTATAAAGACGTTGTTGATTTCAATGCCTATGTGCTTGAATCAATTGAAAGAACGCAAGATAATTATTGGTTTGAAACGCCTGTATTAATGCATAAGCCAGGGCAAACTCAGGTTGGAAAATACATTTATCATAAAGATGAAGAACCAAATGTAAATAAGTTGGATAAAGACAATCCAAATGAACCCAAAGCAGCGTGCGATAACTCAGATTTTGAATACGGTGATTACACCAACTGGAACCGTTTTTGTGGAACTGTAACAGGAGCTTTTATGGGAGCAACATCAGGTGAAACTACTTCTTGTACTGGTCAACATACACTTGTTACTGGTGGAACAGATGCTTATACTGGCGCTCCTAGAGTTTTTCAAGGTTCTACCTCTGCCATGATTGGTGATGGTACTGGTACAGGAGCTAGATATGCACGTTTAAGAAGAACCTTTACTGTTTCTAGTGTTGATTTCTCATTAACTTATAATTACATGGCAGTATTGCAAGATCCAGGTACAGGGCATACTAATCCAGAACGTCCGTTTTTCAATGTGAAATTATTTGATGCAGGGGGGAATGAAGTTAACTGTGCAACTTATTTCTCTTATTTTGGTGATGGTGCGCCTGGATGGGTAACAGGTGGTGGAGTTGCTTATAGAACTTGGACATCTGTTTTTGTGCCTTTAGGAGCTTATAATGGTCAAACGTTGACTTTTGAAATTACAGCTGGAGACTGTTCGGCTTCGGGACACTGGGGATATGCTTATGTGGATATAACCTGTGATCAATTTACAATTGACCAATTTTGTCAAGGAACTTCAACTACACTTCAAGCACCAACAGTTGGTATTCAATCTTATTTATGGAGTACAGGTGAAACAACCCCTCAAATTACTATCACCGCACCAGGGAATTACACTTGTAATGTATTACCTGTTGGGTCTATTTGTTCTGCAACACTGAACTATACTGCAACAATTTACCCAGTGCCTACAGCTAGTTTTACTGTAGCTCCAAATCCAACTTGTGTGGGAGGAGTGGTTAACCTTGCAAGTACTTCAACCATTGATCCAGGTGGAACCATAACGCAATACCAATGGAATTTTGGCGATGGCATTAGTTCTCCAAGTTCTTCTGGAACAATGACAGGAGTTGCGCAAACAACTGGTACATACACCAATCCAAATCATACCTATAATTCAGCAGGAACAAGCAACATTACTTTAAACATTACCACTGCAGATGGTTGTACAACCTCAACTCAGCAACCACTTACGGTTGTGCCAGGTCCGACAGCCACTATTGCAGGTACTTCTACTATTTGTAACGGTACAGGTTCACCAGCAGTTACGTTTACAGGAGGACAAACACCTGGACCTTATACATTTACATACAATATTAATGGTGGTGCTGCGCAAACGGTAACAACATCAGGAGGTAGCAGTGTAGTAGTTCCTGTTCCAAATACTCCAGCGGGTACCTATACCTACAATCTTACCCATGTATCTGATCCACTTTCCGCTTCATGTCAATCAAATGTTACTGATGCAGCAACGATAACAATCAACCCAACTCCAACTGCAACCATTGCAGGAGATGCAATAGTATGTCAAGGTGATGCTGCTCCAACAATTACGTTTACTGGTGCAAATGGTACATCTACTTATCAATTTGAATATTCTATTAATGGAGGAGCGCCACAAACAATCAATTCTGTAGGCTCAACAGCAACAGTTACCATTCCAACTGGAACACCTGGAACTTTTGCTTATAGTTTAATTTCAGTAACAGATGTTGCAACAGGATGTTCACAAACTCAAGCAGGAACAGCAACTGTTGTGGTAAATCCGATGCCAAATGCAACATCTACAGGTGCAACAACGGTTTGTCAAAATGCACCTTCTCCACAAGTTACTTTTACAGGAAGCAATAGTAGCAATAACTATCAGTTTACTTATACTTTGAATGGTGGTGCAAACCAAACACTAACAACAACAGGTGGAGCAAACACAGCAACAATCAATGTTCCTACAACAGTTCCGGGTACGTTTACTTATGCTTTAACCAATGTATCTGACCCAGCAACGGGATGTAACCAAAACTTGACACAAACACAAGTGGTGGTTGTTAACCCAATGCCAACTGCAACTATTGCAGGAACAACAACTGTTTGTCAAGGTTCACCTGCAGTTAACGTTACATTTACAGGAGCAAACGCAACACCAAATTATCAATTTACATATACATTGAATGGTGGTGCAACACAAACAATAACAACAACAGGTGGAAACACGGCAACCATTTCAATTCCAACGGCAACACCTGGAACATACACGTATGCCCTTCAAAATGTTGCGCAAGTAACCACAGGATGTTCACAGCCACAAACAGGTACAGCTACAGTTATTGTGAATCCGATGCCAAATGCAACATCAACAGGTGCAACAACTGTGTGTCAAGGAGCTCCATCGCCACAAGTTACCTTCACAGGAAGTAACAGTAGCAACAACTATCAGTTTACTTATACTTTGAATGGTGGTTCAAACCAAGTATTAACTACAACAGGTGGCGCAACAACAGCAACGATTAACGTACCAACTACAACAGCTGGAACATTTACATACGCGTTAACCAATGTATCCGACCCAGCAACAGGATGTAATCAAAACTTGACACAAACACAAGTGGTAGTTGTTAATCCAATGCCAACAGCAACAATTGCAGGAACAACCACCTTGTGTCAAGGAGCACCTTCTACTCAAGTGGTATTCAATGGTGCAAATGGAACATCAAATTATCAGTTTACTTATACATTGAATGGTGGCTCCCCTCAAACAATTACAACAGCAGGTGGCCCAACGGCTAACATTACTGTACCAACATCAATTGCGGGAACTTATTCTTATGCATTGCAAGGAGTTCAAGATGTTTCAACGGGATGTTCTCAAGCACAATCGGGTACAGCAACTGTAATTATTAATCCAATGCCAAATGCAACATCGGCTGGAGCAACTGTTGTTTGTCAGAACGATGCTCAACCAACAGTGACGTTTACTGGAAATAATAGCACTAACAATTATTCGTTTACGTATACATTGAATGGTGGTGCGCCTCAAACTGTAACAACATCTGGAGGGAACACGCAACATACCATTAATGTTCCTACCAATGTAGCAGGTACATTTACGTATGCTTTAACCAACGTAGCTGACCCAGCAACGGGATGTAATCAAAACGTGACATCATCACAAGTAATTACTGTAAATCCATTGCCAACAGCAACAATTTATGGAACAGCTTCATTGTGTCAAAATGCAACCAATCCACAGGTAACTTTCACAGGTGGAAATGGAACATCTGATTATCAATTTACTTATTCTATTAATGGTGGTGCTCCACAAACAGTAACAACATCTGGTTCAAATACAGTAACGGTGAACGTACCAACATCGGTAGCAACCGTTTATACCTACCAATTGATTTCTGTGCAAGATGTTACTACAGGTTGTTCGCAACCTCAAAATGGTCAAGCAATTGTAACAGTTGGAATGACACCAGTAGCATCATCTTCAGGAACAACAAACGTTTGTCAAAATGCGCCAGCACCTGGTGTTACTTTCACAGGTTCTAACAGTTCTGGTCAGTTTGCATTTAGCTATACAATAAATGGTGGACCAGTACAAGTTGCTACTTCAACTAATGGTAGTTCTGTAACATTGACTCAACCAACCAACGTTCCGGGTACGTATGTTTACAATTTAATAAACGTTATGGACCCAGCAACAATGTGTAACTACGATGTTAACTTAACAGAAACCATTACTGTTAGTCCATTACCATCAGCAAGTATTTCTACACCTATAGCAGCTTGTTATATGGATGCTGTGCTTCCAACAGTAACATTTACGGGAGCTAACGGAACAGCGCCTTATACTTTCACTTACAATGTGAACGGTGGTGCTAACCAATATGCAACTTCAACGGGTTCAACAAGCTCGTTCCAAATTCCAACAAATGCGGTAGGTTCTTTCACTTATACAATTACAAACGTGCAAGAAGGAAGCACATTGGGTTGTCAACAAACGGTTAATGAAGCAACTGTGGTTACAATAAATGCATTGCCAAATGTTTCTGCTGGTGCTGATCAAACAGTATGTGCTGGGACACAAGTTGTAGTTACAGGTTCAGGTGCTCAAACGTATGTTTGGGACAATGGAGTTGTAAATGGAACACCATTTACACCAACGGATACAACAACCTATACAGTGATAGGTACAGATAATAATGGTTGTAAAAACACAGATCAAATGATTGTTACAGTTATTCCTATCCCTGTTATGGATTTTGAAGGTCAAAATCTGTACGGTTGTTCTCCTGTTACACCAACATTGATTAATCATTCAACTGGTAATTTAACAAATTGTACGTGGTATATAGGAAATGGAGAGGTATTACAAGGATGCTCAGGTGTTTCAACTACTATTACAGCACCAGGATGTTATGATGTTACTTTGGTTGTTTCTACACCAGAGGGATGTACAAACAGTTTAACAGCTCCAAACTTCATTTGTGTGGAAGGAATTCCAACAGCAGCATTCCACCCAGACCCATCAGAATTGTCTTTTTATAACTGGGAGTCGCAAATGATTAATGAATCGCAAGGGGCTACAAATTACCATTGGACATTTGGTGATGGTACTGGTCCAAGTAATGTACATTCGCCAATTCACGCATTCCCTAATGACGAGGCTGGAAGTTATGTTGTGACTCTTGTTGCTTCAACTCCAGCAGGATGTTCTGATACAGCAACTGCAACTGTAAATGTGAAAGAAGAATTGTTGATTTATGTTCCAAATACATTTACACCAGATGGTGATGATTATAACGAAACTTTCAAACCAGTATTGGCTGCAGGATATGACCCTCAAAAATATTCGTTGTTAATATTCAACCGTTGGGGAGAATTAGTGTTTGAGTCGCACGATGCTGAAATTGGTTGGAATGGTAAGTATGGTGTTGACGGAAAAATATGTCAAGATGGTACTTACACTTGGAAAATAGAAGTTAAAATGAAAAGTTCAAGTGATAGTAAGCAATATGTTGGACACGTTAACATATTGCGATAATTTAAAATAAAAGGGAAGGAAGACCGATGCTAGTTTGTCATCGGTCTTTTTTTTATGATGCAACTGACAATTAAGGAATGGTTTTTGAATCAGACAAAATCAATATATTTGTAAAAAAATCAATCATGAAATACCTTGGAATTATTGCACTCGCTTTTTTGCTTGCATCGTGCGGAGCTAAAGTAGCCTATACCGATCAAATTAAAGAAGATTTTAATTTGTATACCGAAGCACACATGAAAAAGGTTCAGTTTTATATTTCTCAAGCCATTGTTTTGCAACGTGTTAAACAAACAGGTGGGCAAGGAACAACTTCTGATGGGGCGTTGGTAACAAATAGCAATAGAGAAGAAAATAGAATTACAATTCAAGCACAAACACCTGGAATTTTTGAATCGTATGGCAAAAACAATGAAATGCTAATCCGTTTTGAAGTTGGACAAGGTAGGTATTTATCGTTTAAAGTCAGACAGGCAAACAACAGCAATGCTAAATATTATTTAGAGGCTACTTGGGACATGAATAAAGGTGGAGAGCTGATGTATGGAAATGAAAAATACACCGTAGAATCCTATGCAGGAAATGCCTATTTGATGGTGATGCTCAAAAAATTACAAAAAACCAAACGCCAGGATCGTGTGGTGAAAGGGTTAAAAGTTTAAAATAGCATTCCTTTTTATCACATCTATGGTTATTTTTAACAGGGAGTTAAGCTGGTTGTCCTTTAATGAGCGGGTATTGCAAGAAGCATTAGACCCCCGCAATCCTGTTATTGAACGCATGCGATTTTTAGGAATTTATTCCAACAATATGGATGAATTTTTCCGTGTGCGTGTTGCCAATATCCGTAAAATGATTGAAGTTGGTGATAAAAATATTGACGGTTTTAAAGGAAATCCCAAAGACCTGTTTAAAGAAATCCGATTGATTGTTCTGCGCCAACAAAAACAATTTGAAATTGCTTACCAGAAAATTTTAAAAGAATTAGAACAACACAACATTTACCACATCCAAGAAAAGGACTTAACAAAAGAGCAAGTTAGTGAACTAAAATTGTATTTCAACCTCAAATTGAAACATGCTATTGTTCCAATAATGCTCAATGCCGCCACACCTTTTCCCCGTTTAAAAGATTCGGGCATTTATTTGGCTATCAAAATGATTTACCTGAATAAAACGAAGGTGCGCTATGCGTTGATTAAAATTCCTTCTACCATTTCTAGGTTCTATATCATCAAAGAAGCTGAAAAAACAAAAGTGATTTTGCTCGATGACATCATTCGCTTGAATTTGGATGAAATATTCTCTATTTTCATCTACGATAAAGCAGAAGCATATACATTTAAATTTACACGAGATGCTGAATTAAACCTAGATGACGATATTTCAACTTCACTCAAAGACAAAGTGGAACAAAGCATCAAATTGCGCAAAAAAGGTACGCCCGTAAGGTTTGTGTACGACAATGAAATGCCCATCGATTTGTTGGAATATTTGTTAAGACACCTAGGGTTGGAATATGGCGTAAATACAATTGCAGGTGGACGTTATCACAATTTTAAAGATTTCATGTCATTTCCTGATTTTGATAACCCTAATTTTGTTTACAAACCATTGCCGCCACTGAATCATCCAGAATTAGAAAATAGAAGGAGCTTACTCAAATACATCCTTCGTAAAGACGTAATGCTGCATTATCCCTACCAACGATTTGATTATCTGGTGGATATGTTGCGCGAAGCAGCCATTGACCCCAAAGTTGTTTCAATAAAAATCAACGTGTACCGAGTAACGCGTGAGTCGCCTATTTTAAAAGCGCTTATGAACGCCATCAGCAACGGCAAACAAGTAACGGTTTTCTTAGAATTAATGGCGCGCTTTGATGAAGAAAATAATTTGTATTGGTCGAACCGATTAAAGGAAAACGGAGCAACAGTTTTGCACGGTCGTCAAGACTTGAAAGTGCATTCTAAATTGTTTCAAATAGTTCGTCAAAATAAAAAAGAAAAGCAATACATTTCGCACATCGGAACGGGTAATTTTCATGAAAAAACCGCAAAAATTTACGGCGATTTAAGTTTCATTACAGCCGATGAAAAAATTGGCCAAGAAGTTGAAAAAGTATTTGATTTATTAGCTTCTGAGTCCGATTCTAGAGATGAGGTTTTTGAAGAATTATTGGTCTCGCCATTTAATACAAAGAAAAGAATTGTTGAACTCATAGAAAACGAAATTGCTGCTGCCCAAGCAGGTATAAAAGCAGAAATTTTTATCAAGTTAAACAACTTAACCGACCAAGATTTGATTGAACTGCTATACAAAGCAAGCAATGCAGGTGTGCACATTAAAATGGTTATACGAGGAATTTGTTGTTTGGTGCCAGGTGTAGAAGGACTTTCGTCCAACATTAAAGTTTATTCCATTGTTGATCGCTTTTTGGAACACGCGCGTATATTAAAATTTTACAATCAAGGTAATTCGCTTTACTACATTAGTAGTGCTGATTGGATGGAAAGAAACCTTTACAAGCGTATCGAAGTAATGGCGCCAATCAAAGATGCTGCACTACAAAAAGAAATTGATTTGATTTTTGAATACCAATTCAAAGGCACTGCCAAAACCCGAATTATTGGAAAAAATCAAAAAAATAAGTACCGAAAATCAGATGTAAATACCTTTCATGCACAAATGGAATTGTATAACCACTACAAACAGTTGTTGGATGAAAAAAATAATGCGGTGTAATTGTTCGATTTAACACTGCCTTTCAAGTTAAATATGTAAATTTGCACAAATTTTTTACATGTTTAAAAGTTTCCTTAAGCGCTTAAAGTATTACGGTATTGGTTTTGGGATGGGAGTCATCATTGTGATGTTTCTTTTACCCAACAGAAGTTGTTCGTGGACACCCTCCAACCGCGTGAAAAACATGATTTTAGGTCGTGTTTTAACCGTTAGTGAAATTGATTGGAAATTGATGCAATCCAAAGGAATTACTAAAAAAGATATCTTGTCTGTTTTAGACGATGGAGAAGTGGACTTTGGGAAAAGTAAGAAAGACCAACAACTCAAGGTGTATTTAATCGAAAAAGAATTGAAAGGAAAAGGAAATTTCAAATTCTATTTCACTTTGCCGGATGAAGGGTATATTTCTGAAGTGAAAATTGGTGAGATAGATGCCAAAAAAGTAGAAAATACCAAAACAGGTCACGGTATTTTTCTTTCTGTTCCACACGATGAATTTTTAATTGCCACCGATTCTACGCAAAAAATTAATTGTCAGTTGGATGCAATCGGTGTTGAAAACACCAAACAGTTGTATTGGGCAATAAGAAAAACAGGGAGAATAAATTTTGAAAAATCAAATTTAAACGTTCAGCCAAAACCCGAACAATACATTGAATTTGTGTATGGAAATGACACTATTGCTGCGCAATCTATTTGGTATAAAAGCAAGATTTTTATCTCTAATTTCATAGCTGATAAAGCCAAATCATGCAATTAATCAGACAATAAGTTGGTTTAAATGGAGATTTTTCGCAAATTCTTAACCAAAACACAGTAAAACAGATAGATTTTTATATTTTTGAAACATGGAATTTTCAGCAGAGCAAATAGCAGGATTGTTACAAGGAGAAATTGTTGGCGATGCGAATGTAATTGTCAACGGTTTAGCAAAAATTGAGGAAGGAAGCAAAGGAAAACTTTCATTTCTTTCCAATCCAAAATACGAAGAGTATATATACAAAACAGAATCGAGTATTTGCATTGTTAACAAAACCTTTGAACCAACAAAAGAATTGCCTTCTACACTTACATTGGTAAAAGTAGAAAATGCCTATGCTTGCTTTGCAAAATTATTGGATGTTTATGACCAAATGAAGCGTAAACAACCAAAAATTGAACACAATTCCTACATTTCTGATAAAGCTACAGTTGGTAAAGACCTTTATTTGGGTGCCAATGCTTATATTTCTGATGGAGCTGTAATTGGTGACAATGTTGTAATTTATCCCAACAGTTTTATTGGCGACAATGTAAAAGTAGGCGATAACACAACTATTTATCCCAACGTTACCATTTATGCAGATTGCCAAGTGGGTAAAAACTGTGTCATTCATGCCGGTGCTGTTATTGGTGCCGATGGATTTGGTTTTAGCCCTGATGAAAACGGTGTGTTTAGCAAAGTTCCACAAATTGGTATTGTTATCATTGAAGACAATGTGGATGTAGGTGCCAACGCAACAATCGACAGAGCAACAATGGGAGCAACCATCATTCGCAAAGGAGCAAAAATTGATAACTTGTGTCAAGTTGCCCACAACGTGGAATTGGGAGAAAACTCTGCTCTTGCTGCACAAGTGGGGATTGCAGGTTCTGCCAAAATTGGTAAACGTGTATTGATTGGTGGTCAAGCCGGAATTTCTGGTCACTTGCACATTGCCGACGGAACAATGATTGTTGCGCAATCGGGTGTTCCAAATACCATTAAAAAACCTGGTGCTTACATGGGAGCTCCGGCCATTCCAATTGAAGATTTCAAAAAATCGTATTTTGGATTTAGAAAATTGCCGTTTATCTTGAATAAAATTCAAGAATTGGATACAAAATTAAAACAAACAACGAAAGAAGATTAACATGTCTGAAAAACAAAGAACGCTTAAACAAAGTGTAAAATTAGCTGGTATTGGTTTGCATACGGGTCAATTGGTAACTGTAGAAATTTGTCCAGCCCCCGAAAATCATGGCTATAAATTCCAACGAGTTGACTTGGAAGGTGAACCCATCATCAAAGCAGATGCTGATTTAGTTGTTGCAACCGATAGAGGAACAACTTTGGAAGCAAATGGTGCACGAGTTTATACAACAGAACACTTGTTGGCTGCTTTGTATGGTTGCCAAGTGGATAACGCATTGATTAAGTTGGATGCGCCCGAAGTGCCAATTATGGATGGATCTTCACACTTGTTTGTTACAGCAATTCAAGAAGCAGGTTTTGAAGAGCAAACGGCAGAGAGAGATTATTTTGTATTGACGGAAAACATCAAATGGGAAGATGCAGAAAAAGGAATTGAATTTTTAGCTGTTCCTGATTCGGAATACCGTTTGACTGTGATGGTGGACTATAATTCACCGGTTTTGGGAACTCAACATGCAACGATTTACAACTTGTCGGAGTTTGTGCCAAATATTTCAAAGTGTAGAACCTTTGTATTCTTGCGCGAGTTAGAATTTTTGGCTAAAAACAACTTGATTAAAGGTGGAGATTTGGACAATGCCATCGTTTTGGTAGAACGCGAAAATATCTCTAAAGCAGAATTGGATAGCTTGGCAAAATTGCTTGGCAAAGAAAATTTAGACATCAAAGTAGAAGGAATTGGTGTACTCAACAGCACTAAATTACAATACGAAAACGAGCCTGCACGACACAAGTTGTTGGATATTGTGGGCGACTTAGCATTGGTTGGGCGCCCAATTAAAGCGCATATTTTGGCAGCTCGACCAGGACACTCTGGAAACGTACGTTTTGCGAAAGTGTTGAAAGAGCAAATCAAAAAACAAGAAAAAGGTGGAAAACAATTTGATTTAACAAAAACAGTTTTTGATATCAACCAAATTGAATCCATGTTGCCGCACCGTTTCCCATTCTTAATGGTGGATAGAATTATTGAAATTACCGATAATTCAATTGCGGGAATTAAAAATATCACCATGAATGAACCAATTTTTACGGGGCATTTCCCAGGAAACCCAGTGTTTCCAGGTGTATTGCAAATTGAAGCAATGGCACAAGTAGGTGGTATTTTTGCCTTGAATCAAGTAGAAGATCCTCATTTGTATTCTACCTATTTCATGAAAATTGATAATGTGAAATTCAAACAAAAAGTTATCCCTGGAGATACGGTTGTTTTTGAATTAACGTTGATTTCACCAATTAGAAGAGGATTGGTAAACATGGCTGGAAAAGGTTATGTAAACGGACAATTAGTTTGTGAAGCAGAAATGTTGGCACAAGTCATCAAAGATAAAGTTTAAGAAATGATAAGTAATCTTGCTCAAGTTTCTGAAAAAGCACAATTGGGTCAAAATGTTCAAATTGACGCTTTTTCTGTTATCCATGAAAATGTTGTTATCGGAGATAATACCATCATTCATTCAAATGTTGTAATCTTTCCCGGAGCAAGAATTGGAAAAAATTGCGAAATTTTCCCTGGTGCCGTTATTAGCGCTGTGCCTCAAGATTTAAAATTTGAAGGCGAAGAAACAACCGTTGAAATTGGTGATAACACTAAAATTCGCGAGTGCGTAACCGTGCATCGTGCAACTAAAGATAAATGGGTTACAAAAATTGGTAGTAACTGCCTTATTATGGCCTATGTGCACATTGCCCACGACTGTCAAATTGGAAACAATGTGATTTTGGCATCCTATGTTGGTTTGTCTGGTCATTGCATTGTTGATGATTATGCAATTTTGGAAGGTAGTGTTGGTACACAGCAATTTATGAAAATTGGTAAACACGCTTTCTTGGCGGGAGCAACGTTGGTGCGTAAAGATGTGCCTCCTTATGTGAAAGCAGCTCGTGAACCTATTACTTTTGCCGGCGTCAATTCCATTGGCTTACGAAGAAGAGGTTTTTCTGACGAAGCAGTGCGTGAAATTGAAGATGCTTATCGTATTATTTTTGTGTTAAACAACAACGTTTCAAAAGGTGTGCAAGCGGTAAAAGAACAAATGCCCGATTCTGTTTACGCCAAAGAAATCATAGAATTTATTGAAACTTCGGATAAGGGAATTATCAGAGGAATGATTGGTTAATTTAATCGATAACAAATTGAAAGTTTATCATAGAGGAGAGGTGATAACGGTAACCATTTCTGGTTATGCGTTTGGTGGAAATGGTATTGCAAAAATTCCAACCGAAAATGGCGATTTTGTAGTGTTTGTTGGAAATACGTTTCCGGGACAAACCGTGCAAGCAAAAGTTGAAAAAATCAAAAAACGCTATTGCGAAGCAAAATTAATTCAAGTAATTGAACGTTCGCCGCTTGAAAAAGTTTCAGCATTTCAAGAAATTTCTGGCGCCCCTTATATCTATGTTCCAGTTGAAGAACAAGAAAAAGAAAAATTACAAAGCACCCTCGAAGTATATCGTAAATTGGGTGGTTTTCAAGATTTTAAAGAACGTTTTGATACCTTTATTTCTTCCCCCGTTCATTTTTTCTACCGCAATAAAATGGAATACAGCTTTTCGTGCATTGAACACGATATGCAAACCGGAGAAGATATTGATGATGCTTTTGCTGTAGGTTTTAAACGTAGAGGAACTTGGTGGAAAGTAGAAAATTTAGCCAAACCAAGCGGAATGTTTGATGAAGAATGGGAAACAAAACTCATTCAAATACGCGATTTTCTTAAAAGCACGAATTTACCTGCTTGGCATCCACCGAAGAAAACTGGTTTTTTTCGCCATATTATTGTCAGAAAATCGTTTGACCAAGACCAACTATTGGTGAACTTGGTAACATCTTCTGAAGGGTTAAAACACTTTGATGTAAACGCATTTGGCGCATTTTTAAAAGAACTTTTTGGAAGTAGAATTGCGGGATTCCAACATACGATAAACGATGATGTTGCCGATCGCTCTAAAATAGAAAATGGCAATTGTCAACTTGTTTTTGGTCAACCCATTGTGATTGAAAAATTACTAGGACTTTCTTTTGAAATTTCGATGGAAAGTTTCTTTCAAACCAATCCAAAAAGTGCCGAATTGTTATACACCAAAGCATTGGACTATGTTTTTGAAGAAGAAATTCCTCAAAACGATGTGGTGATGGATTTGTTTTGTGGAACAGGAACCATAGGTCAGATTTTGGCTACTCGCAGAACGGACGTGCGCATCATTGGTGTGGACATTGTTGAAGAAGCCATTGCCGATGCTAAACGCAATGCTCAACACAACGGATTGGAAAATGCAGTAGAATTTTATGCTGCCGATGTTGGAAAATTCTTGCGTGAGCATCCAGAATTTACAGGACACATTTCAAGCATCATCCTCGATCCTCCACGTGCCGGAATTGCACCAAAAACGTTGCAAAAAGTCATTGATTTAGGAGCCAAAAACATTGTGTATGTTTCGTGTAATCCGAGCACCCAAGCACGTGATGCCGATACGTTGCGTAAAGCTGGATATAACTTGGAAAAATTAACGTTGGTTGATCAATTTCCACATACCGGACACATTGAAGCCATTGCAAAATTTAAAAAGGGTTAACCCACTTTCCCACTTTCTTTTTACTACCTTTGAATGGTCTAAAAATCATTCAATATGCTTGTAGAATTTATTTCCATCGGTGATGAATTGCTCATTGGTCAAACTGTAAATACCAACGCTTCGTGGTTGGGAGAAAAATTTTCAACTCTTGGAGCATCCATTCACCGTATTGTTACTATTCGAGATACAGAATCGGCAATTCATTCAGCAATTGATGAGGCTTTGAAAACTGCCGATGTGGTGATAATTACAGGTGGTTTAGGGCCCACTAAAGACGATGTTACCAAAAAAGTTATTACCAACTATTTCAACGATGAATTGGTGATTGATACAGATACATTGGAACGAGTAAAACAAATTTTTTCACGCACCAATAGACCAATGTTAGATGTGAACATTCAACAAGCAGCTGTTCCCAGTAAATGCACCGTTTTAACCAATCGTCAAGGAACTGCGCCAGGCATGTGGTTGGAAAAAGATGGTAAAATTGTTATTTCACTTCCCGGGGTTCCTTTTGAAATGAAAGGAATCATGGAACAAGAGGTTTTTCCTCGATTACAAGCACGCTTTTCAGATTTAAAATTCTTTTCTATCACAGCTAATATTCAAGGTATTGGCGAATCGTATTTAGCCGATAAAATGAGCGATTGGGAAAACCGATTGCGCGCAGCAGGATTTGAGTTGGCCTATTTGCCTTCACCAGGTATAATTCGTTTGCGTATTACCTCCAGAAATGGAGTACAAGACGAACAACAAATTTTAGCTTATTTCAAAGAAGTAGAAGCTGCCTATCCTGATAATTTCTTTGGTTATGGAGATATCTCTTTAGTAGAAGTTGTTGGTAACCTGCTTAAAGAAGGTAATTTTACACTATCAACAGCTGAAAGTTGCACTGGTGGAGCTATTGGAGCAGCCATTGTATCCGTTTCTGGCTCATCCGCCTATTTTCAAGGAGGTTTTTTAACGTATTCCAACGAATTAAAGCACCAAGAATTGGGCGTTTCTCAACAATTATTTGAAACAGTAGGAGCTGTGAGTGAGGAAGTAGTCATTGCCATGGCAAAAGGTTGTCAACAACGTTTAAAAACAGATTTTACAATTGCGGTTTCGGGTATTGCGGGTCCAGACGGTGGAACAGATGAAAAACCTGTGGGAACAGTTTGGGTGGCTATTGCAACACCCAATGAAATTGTAACAAAGAAACTATTGCTATCCGATAACAGAGAGCGTATCATAAGCAGAACAGTGCTAACTGCTTTAAATTTACTTCGTACAACTTTAATGAATTTAAAATAATTTACTTCGATTGAGCAGAGTGAGCAACCACAACGCTATAAAATACAAAAGAGAGAATTGAATGAATCCTCTCTTTTGTATAACCTAAACTACTACTTATGAAAACTAACTTTTGTACAAAGGTAAATCGTTTTTTTAAACTGCAAAAATTTTTAACATTTTTTTAGGGTATTTGTTTTTTTTCTTTAAAAATTACGAGTGGTCGTAACATCATTGTTTACATTATTTTAATGAAAATAGCCTTTAAATAAATTTTGAGTTTATTTTTGCAACACCATGCAAAAGAAGAAAGTTTTTATTTTTTGTCCCTATCCAGTTGATACCGCTCCATCCCAACGTTTTCGTTACGAGCAATACATCAATTTATTGGAACAACAAAATTTTGAATTTCACTTCTTTCCATTTATTGACACCAAAACATGGAATGTACTTTATCAAAAAGGACGTTATTTTTTGAAAACTTATCTAATGCTCATGAGTTTTTTTAAACGATGGGTGGTGTTGTTTAAAATCAAAGAAGCGGATGTGGTTTTTATTCATCGTGAGATGGCACATTTTGGTCCACCAATTTTTGAATGGTTTATTTCTAAAGTGTTAAAAGTCAACTATATTTATGATTTTGACGATGCTATTTGGTTGCCCAATTATTCTAAATCCAACGCAAAAGTTCAATGGATAAAATGTTATTGGAAAGTTCCTTATTGCATCAAATGGGCGCACAAGGTATCTGTGGGCAATCAATTTTTGGCGGATTATGCACAACCTTATAACTCTAATGTTGTTATTATTCCCACAACGTTGGATACAGAAAATTACCACAACCAAACGATTGACTATGCCCATCAACGGTTATCAATTGGGTGGACGGGTACATTAACAACCATGAATTACTTGTATGAGTTGGAACCGGTAATTGCTCAATTGGAAAAAGAATTTTCATTCGATTTTATTGTCATTTCTAATCAAAAACCTAAAATGGAGTTGCAATCATTGCGTTACATTCAATGGAATAAAGACACAGAGATAGCCGATTTAATGAAATTTTCAATTGGTGTAATGCCGCTAAAAGAAGATAAATGGTCGAAAGGAAAATGTGGATTCAAAGCCTTGCAATACATGTCACTCGGAATTCCTTGCGTTATTTCGCCTGTTGGTGTGAATACTGCAATTGTTGACCATCAAACGAATGGATTTTTAGCTACATCCAACGATGAATTTTATAGCTATTTAAAGCAATTATTGGAAAATGCTACTTTGCGAAAAGAAATTGGATTAAAAGGACAACAAACAGTTATCAATCGCTATTCTACATCGGCTAATTTGGAAAAATACGTGGAATTATTGCAGTAACCCTACTCAAACCAAACGTTGTCAAAAAACTTTTGTGGTCGTTTAGAATTCATGAATTTATTACCTCCATACGCTTTAATGATTGCAAAATAATCATAGGTTTCAATAACGCGCGTCCATGCTAATCCTTCGGGATACGAATCGGAAATGCCTTCGTAATAGCTAAACTCATTGTCAACAATTACTTGCTTCATTTTAGCATCACCAGGGCTTAGAATGTAGTCGTGTGCTACGGTTTCTAGAGTTTGTCCCTCTTGGCGTTTAATCACCTCAACTGAATAAGTGTTTCCTTGTCCCATTTCACGATAAATCAAATCTAACACAACGCCTTCTTTTTCAATTTCAAATGGTTTTCCAGGTAATGAAACGTTTAACCCAGTGATGGTGTCGATATATTGATAACTTTTAAAGGATTGTACTTGCACTTTTGCTTGAGTTGCGGTTGCACTTTTTGACCAAAGTACTGGACGCATTTGGTAACCCTTGCTACGTAATAAATTGATAACCCCTTTATTACCTGACAAATGTCCTGCGCCAATTGAGATAAACAACGGTCCATTTTTTATTAAACTATCAATTCCGTTGGCCATTACGACGTTTCTTTTTAGAATAAGCTTGTCATAAAACTCTGGATTCCAACGCATTCCCGTTTGCATTAATTTTTCAATAGCATCAATATTTCCTTCGGTGTATAATTTAATGGATTTTTCACCAAAACTGGTGTAATCATTAATGTATGGATAAAGATAATTGGAGGTGTTTTCGGTTAAATTCATTTGATCTTCAATGGGTTCCAAGACATAAAATTCTTTTTGAGCATTGAAACCGTATTGCAAAAAATACAAATCTAAAAATTGAGGCATTCCGTCTTCATCACCATAAGCAGTGCGTGACGAGTTATTGGAATTGGTATAAGGATTTCCTTGATTGTCATAATTCAAACGAAAATCATCGCGGCGAGTATCCCAATCTTTAAACATTGCATACACATCTGTTTCCAAAACAATCGCTTTAGCTTGATTTAAGGCAAAATATACAGAATCACTCAAATCAAAAACACGTTTATCGTTGGTGTGATAGCTGCCAAATAAATAGCTTTTTTGTTTGCTTCCTTTGGATGAAATTTCCCACAATAATTTATTGTTGTAATCAATTGCAGGTGCTTGTGAATAGGCTACCAAAGAAAAGAAAAGTAAAAATAATACGACCATTTTTGAAAATAGATAATTATTAAAATATAAAGGTAACTATTTTTTCAAGTTAACATCAAAAAAAAACGGTCCAAAGACTGAACCGTTTTTTCTAACCTAACCTAACCACTATTATTCACTGAAAAAGACTTCTAGTTTGATTGTTATATCATGTTTGATTAACTATCAATTTTATGATACAAATGTAAGACGATTTTCGACACCTTAAAATTATTTTCGACCAATTGCATTAAAAATTAGACGATTGTATATTTTTTGTAGATTTTTATATGAATTCTAAGATAAATGACCAATTTTGTACGATGAATGAAAAGGTAGAACAACTCAGAAAATTAGGGCATAAGGAGCTTACTAAGATACAACAACTTGTATTTCAATCCAATGAGCCTTATAATGAGCTTGTTTTATATGCACCTACAGGTTCTGGAAAAACGTTGACCTTTCTAATTGCCATCCTTGAGCACTTGAAAAATGAAGCTTCCAATTCGCCTCAATTGTTGGTGCTTTCGCCTACCAGGGAATTAGCATTGCAAATAGAAACGGTGTTTAAATCGTTGAAAACAAATTTTTCGGTAACCACCTGTTATGGCGGACATGCCATTAAAACAGAAAAGAACAATTTGGCAGCTCGTCCGCAGGTAATTATTGGTACGCCAGGTAGAATTACTGATTTAATGCACAGAAAACTCATCGATTTTTCATTTACTCCTAATTTAATTATTGATGAATTTGATAAATGCTTAGAATTGGGCTTTTTATCCGATATTGAACAAATTTATAAGCAATTGCGACAGCTGAAAAAAAGTATTTATTGTTCGGCTACCAAATTAGAGCAATTTCCACCCATCATTCGTTTTACACAACCTCTCACGTTTGATGTAACAACTACTCAAAATAAACAGCAAACTTTTTATCAAGTGGAGGCTTCCAAAGGAAAATTGGAAACATTGGTTCAGTTGATTATTGACTTTCAATTGCAACCTACCATTTTGTTTTGCAATTTTAGAGAAGATGTGGATGCTCTAAAAAATTATTTTGACGACTTGGAAATTGCCACAACTGCCTTTCATGGTGGAATGGAGCAGGATGAACGTGAACGCTCGTTGATTAAATTTAAGAATGGAAGTGCGCCTGTTTTAATTTGCACCGACCTTGGAGCAAGAGGAATTGACATTGCAGGTGTTCAACACATTGTTCACTATCAACTGCCGCAAGATGAAGCTTCGTTTACACATCGTAATGGGCGTACAGCACGCATGCACGAAACTGGCGCTATTTACTTTTTTGAAAACGATGCATCTTCGGTTAATTATTCGCTTCCAGCAGCCAAACAATATGCGTTGACAAGTAAAAAAAGCTATCAAGCGCCCAATTGGTTGACCATTTATTTTAGTGGAGGCAAAAAAGATAAAATCAATAAAATTGACTTGGTAGGGTTTATTTGCCAAAAAGGAAATTTACCCAAAGATAAAGTAGGAATGATTTCTGTTATGGATTTTCAATCCTATGTGGCAATTGACAGAAAAAGTTGTGGAAAATTACTTCCTGAGTTAAGAAAACACAAGATTAAAGGGCAGAAAGTGCGCATTGCAATTTCAAAATAAGATCATTTCAATAAATCTGGACGACGTTGTTTGGTGCGTTCCAACGCTTGTTCTTCGCGCCATTTATCAATTTTCTTAAAATCACCCGATAATAAGACATCTGGAACTTTCCAACCATTAAATTCTGGTGGACGTGTATAAACTGGAGGCGAAAGCAAATTGTCTTGAAAACTATCGGTTAAAGCGGATGTTTCATCGTTGAGTACCCCTGGAATTAGTCGAACAACGCTATCCACCAATACCGCAGCAGCCAATTCACCGCCCGACAACACATACGAACCAATGGAAATTTCTTTGGTGATGTAATGTTCGCGCACACGTTCATCCACACCTTTGTAGTGACCACACAAAATCATCAAATTTTCATGTGCCGAGAATTGATTGCAAATCGCTTGATCCAACACTTCGCCATCGGGTGTCATGTAAATAATTTCATCGTAGTGGCGCTCACTTTTTAGTTTTTCAATAACAGCTGCAATAGGTTCAATTTGCATAACCATTCCTGCACCGCCACCATATTGATAATCATCCACGTTTTTGTGTTTGTTGGTAGAATAATCGCGGATGTTGTGCAAGTGAATCTCAGCATGGCCTTTTTCTTGTGCGCGCTTCATGATAGAAGCCGAAAATGGTCCTGCTAACAATTCGGGTAAAATGGTTAAAATATCAATTCTCATAGCGCAAAGATAAGAAAACTTGAAAACAGCCTAAACATTCTAAAATTCTGCTGGTACATGAACGGTCATCAACTCTTTGGTGCGCGGATGACGAAAAGTTAACTGCTCGGCGTGCAAGTGCAAACGGTTTGCTTTTGTTCCATACAAATCATCGCCCACGATAGGCATGTTTAAACCAAGCGGATGGGCTGCATGCACGCGCAATTGGTGGGTGCGACCCGTCAATGGGTAAAAATATACTTTCGATTTTCCGTTTTTCACCTCAATCAATTCCCATTTGGTTTGAGCCGATTTGCCGTATTCGTAGCATACCAACTGACGAGGTCTGTCATCCAAATCAACACGCAAAGGCAAATCAATAAAACCTTCATGTTCTTTCAATTCACCTTCAAGCAAAGCCACATAACGTTTTTTTACCGAACGTTTGATGAATTGGCGTTGCAAGAAATCGTGGGCAAATTTATTTTTTGCTACCAACAAAATACCAGAGGTTGACATGTCTAGACGATGAATCAACAAGGGTCCAGATGCGCCCACCAAATAAGTTTCCATGCGTTTGAGCACCGAATCTTGAATGGTTTTTCCAGGAACGGATAAAAACTCGGTTGGTTTGTTAACTACCACAATATCTTCGTCTTCGTAGGCAATTTCTAATTCTCTTCCCTCAGCAGGGTTGATTTTCATTGGGTTAGGGTCAACATCTAAACCTTGCAGCATGTGTCCCAAAATTGGTTCGCATTTTCCTCTGCATGAAGGATAAAATTGTTGGTGCTTGCGAATTTCAGATGCGGGCGATGCTCCCCACCAAAACTCAGCCAATGCAATAGGTTTTAATTGATGTTGGTAGGCATAATGCAACAACTTGGGTGCGCAACATTCTCCAGCCCCCGATGGTGGTTTACCGTTTTCAATGTGTTCAAAAATACTTAACACACTTCTGGTTTCATTGCGTGCATTTAAAAAATGGTATTGATCAAACAATTGGTTTTGCAAAGCTTGCGATTGTTGCTTGCGTTTTTCTTTCAATGTTTTTATACGATTCAAAAAATCATCCAAATTTGCTTGTGCAGCTTGTTTTTTTTCAAGGTGGATTTTCTTTAAATCTTTAAGGGCAAAATTTTCATGAATGCTTTGTCGGTCCAACTCTTTGAACAAACGGATTTTTTCTTCCTCGCTCAATAATTCAGCATTTTCTCGTTGAATTTTGCGATTTTCCTTAGATATTTTGGCTTTTTCTTTAAAATCAATGATTTCTTGCTGACAGGTTTGTTCCACCAAAACTACTTCGTTTTTCAACAATTTTAATTCATCTGATTGCAATAATTGCTCTATAACCGCTGATTGTTCCAACAATTCACGTTCACCTTTTCTATAAAAACTTCCTTCGGTCAGCATGTCAAAAACTGGTGGAACAAAGTGTTCATAATCGTTTTTATCGGCTAATTTTCCAGAGAATGCTGCCAAATACCCCAATTCATTTTGTTGGTTTTGCACAACTAAAACGCCAAACATTTTGCCAATAACCATTCCTGTCATGGCAGGATTCAATCCAAAATTGTGTTGCCACCCTTCTTGTTTGTTGATATAGGCTTGCAATTCTTCGCTGGCAATAACAGCCAATGGATGAGGTTCGTAATAAAACGGAAAAGTAAACTTTTGGGGCAAGGCTATTGCCGAAACATCCTTTTGAAAGGCAATGAATTTTGAACAATTATCGTTCATGGGTGCTGAATTTATTTGTGTTCACTACCATTACTCGCTCCAAACAGCAAAGCCTTTTTTCTGAAAATTATTAGGATTTTCAACACATTTTAGTTGGTGTTCCAAATAAAAATTGCGACTTACTTCGGGCAATACCAATTCCACCAATTTCCCCGCTCTGATAACGGTGATGCGTTTTTCATCTTCGTCAAAATAGTTCAACCATTGGTCAAAATTTCCGTTAATCACCACTCCGTTAACCGCCAAAATTTGATCGTCAACCATCATTCCGCCCATGTCCGCAGGAGCGCCAGGATAAAAATTCTTAGCAACTGTTTTGTCGCCATCCACAATGCATTTAACGCCTAATCGTGCTTGACTGTATGCAGCAGCTGGTTTTTGAACCAACTCCAAACCAATGTATTCCAACGCATCGGTTAAAATTGCTTCATAAGGTTCATTGCCCCACACAAATTTTTGAAAATAGTCATCAAACGAGCAATTGCCTACTGCCTCCAATTCATTTTTATAATCTTGCTCAGAAACACCTTTGCCTTGTAATGCATAATTGAAAAACAAACGACGCATAACCTCGTCTAAACCGTATTTATTGTTGGTGTTTTTTAATAACGTGATATCGGCAACAAACGCCAATAAACTTCCTTCGGTATAAATTGAAACCTTGCGATTGGGTGCTCCCGGCTCGTATCCATCCAACCAAGTGTCGTAGGAGGACGCGGCAACCGAATAGTTAAATCTACCGTGGTTGTCAAAATGAATTTGAAAACGAGCGGCAAGTTCCACCAAGTACTGTTCCACTGAAAAAACCTTGCTTTTCAATAAAAACAAATCGCCCATATAAGTTGTAACCCCTTCGCACAGGTAGCCTAAACGCGAATAGTTTTCTTTGGTAAAATCGTAGGGAAACATTTCAATCGGGCGAATAGATTTTACGTTCCAAGTATGGTATAACTCGTGCGAGCTAACGCCTAATAATTCTTTATACAAACTTCCAAAAACATCGTAGGAAGGTCCTAAACAAATAACAGTTGATTTGCAATGTTCTACCCCGTGATAGGCTTTTGTTGGTAGAATGTGAATTAAAAAGTGGTATTCATCAACTGGAAATTCACTAAATTTTTCAATTTGTTTGGCAGAAAATGCTTTAAAATCGCGCAAAACACGCTCCCAATCAGGTTTTGTAATACCGTTGAACCAAACATGAAAAGTTGTTGCACCCACTTCATAAGTATCGTGTTGCAGATTGGCAGAACAAATAAAAGGAGAATCGGCCAACTCATCAAAATTAGCTGCTTGCAATTTTCTTCCTTCTTGTTGCATAGAGCCTGCAATTTGCCAATGTTCTGGAATTGCCAATTCAGCTGTGCATGGAGCCTGTTCTTCGCCCACTTGATAAACGCAACAGTTCACAGGATTAACATATAATTGTGTGGCATCAAAAAACGTAGAACCCGCGTTGAGCAAATGTGCATAATAGGCATATTGAATTTTTATTGTTTCGCCTTTTGCAAGTGTTAATTGCCACGCATCTTTAGAAATTTTTAAAAACTCAACTGGCTTGCCATTACCATTAAAAACTTTAAAACCTTTAACATTTTTAGCAAAATTCCCCAACTCATAACGCCCTGGTCGCCATGAAGGCAATTGGATTACAGGATTATCAGTTAAAGCAACTGTTTCTGCTGTAATTTGAATGTATTGTTGGTTGGGTTTTTCTATTTTAAATTGATAATTCATCGTTGTGTATCTAAAAATTTCGAACTACAAAGGTAGTTTTTTAGAATAAAAAGACTAAACTTGAATTTATTAAATTTTACAGCATGTCGAGCTTCGCAACAATGATTAGCAACCAGCGTTTGTTTTTTCATTCCAACGCTACCAAATCGGTTGATTATAGAATAAAGCAATTGAAAACGTTGCAAAAAACACTTCAGGCAAATGAAGAAGTTATAAACAAGGCGCTTTTTGCAGATTTCAAAAAATCAGACTACGAAACCTATACAACAGAGTTGGCTTTGGTTTATGGTGATATTAAAGAAGCTATCAAAAAAATAAGAAAATGGAGCAAACCTAAAAAGGTGAGAACCAATTTGGCTAATTTTCCAGCTAAGAGTTACATACTACCTGAACCGTTGGGTGTTTCACTCATCATTGGTGCGTGGAATTATCCCATACAGTTAACTTTAGCCCCTATGGTTGCAGCAATGGCGGCTGGTTGCACCGTGGTTTTAAAGCCAAGTGAAGTTGCAAGCAATACCAGTGGTGTGTTGGCTCAAATAATCGCTCATGCTTTTGACGAAAACTATATTGCCGTAGTTGAAGGTGATGCAAGCATTACAACAGCCTTGTTAGAAGAACGTTTTGACAAAATATTTTTTACTGGAAGTACACACGTTGGGCGTATTGTTTATCAAGCGGCGGCAAAAAACCTCACACCAGTAACTTTAGAATTGGGCGGTAAAAGTCCAGCTATTGTGACTCCATCTTGCTCTATTGAGATGACGGCCAAACGATTGGTATGGGCTAAATTTTTAAACGCGGGTCAAACATGTATTGCTCCCGATTATGTGGTAGTGCACAAGACGGTTGAAAAGCAGTTATTAGAAGCTGTGAAAAAAGAAATCCAAAAGGCGCATTATTCCATTGAAAACAAGAATTTTGTTCAAATTATAAGCAAGAAACATGTTGAGCGTTTGTTACAATTAATGGCGCCATCTACTGTTTATTTTGGAGGAGAATACAATAAAGAAGAACGTTTTATTGAACCCACACTTTTAGTTGATGTTGATTTTACTGACAAAGTTATGCAAGAAGAAATTTTTGGTCCCATTTTACCCTTTATTGCATACACCCATTTAAACGAAGTTATTCACACCATCAAACAGTTGGAAAAACCACTTTCTTGTTATGTGTTTACGAATGATAAGCAAGAAAAAGAGAAAATATTAAACGAACTTTCATTTGGTGGTGGAGCAGTAAACGATGCTTTGATGCACATTTCCAACAGCAATTTACCTTTTGGGGGAGTTGGAAATAGTGGTATGGGAGCCTATCATGGCAAGGCAGGTTTTGATGCCTTTTCCCATTTTAAAAGCATTATTGATAAACCAACATGGATGGAGTTGAGTATCAAATATTCTCCCTATTCCATGAAAAAATTAGGACTTATCAAACGATTATTAGGTTAAATGGTGTTTTTTTTGTGTAAATTGTAGAAAAATACTTCCATTTCGTCGATTTTTTTTAAAAATGCTTTTTTTATTTAAAACTTTGTAAAATATTTGTTGCGTATTTATCAATCATTTATTTTTGCTCAAAATATTAGTGTAATGGATTCTGAATTTAAGTTAGTTGAAAAAGAAGAAGTTGTAAATTTTCATTTTCCAAAAGAAGATGTACAACTTAGTGATAGTGAGAAAAAAGCATTAAAAGCTCAATTAGAGCGTGCCAATACACTTGGAAATGCAGAACACCATAAAGTGAAAATATTTTTTATTGATGAAGAAGCAAAAAAAGTAGTCTACACAACAATTTGGGGAGTTACAGAAAACCACATCTTGTTGAAACAAAATGTTTTTTTACCCATTCAAAGAATCGTTAAATTAGAAATATAATCACCATGGCAAAGAGAAGAGCGATTGTTAGCTATGAAAAGTTAACTGTGGAACAAAAGAAAAGATTGGAGAATGATTTCCCAGATGGTTTTTATGGAAAGTTAACTCCTATAAAAACACCTACCGGTGAAACATTGGATGCTTTAATCTGGGAAACAGAAGACATCATTTATTTAGTAAAAATCAATAAAGCTGCTTATTCTGCTTCTTTGGATGATGATGATGATGATGATTTCGTTGATGATACTTTGGGTGGAGATATTCCAGTTGACGGTGACGACAAAGATGATGATATCGACGATGATGTTGATGACGACGACGATGACGACGACGATGACGACGACGACGACGATGATGACGACGATGAAGAATAATAATTAAAGCCGAAGTAATTCGGCTTTTTTTTGTTTAAGCTAGTGGGCGAATATCTTTTATCATTAACTGCAAACTCTCTTTTCCATTCCAAATGTTAGTTTCCAAAGTGTAAAGCATTTCAAAAGGCATTCCTGCTGCAACATCCAATTGTTTATCAGCCATAAAAAAACCAATGGCATCTAAAACAACATCACAATCTGGTTGGGTTACTTGTAATTTTAAATGTTCGTCTTTCAAAATTTTAATTGATTTTGAGTAAACATTGGATGAGTAAAAGACAGGTTTCATGTTGTGCGGACCATGTGGTTCCATTTGTTTTAGGATGCGTTTCATGCGTGGAACTAAAGTTCTATTTTCTGAACTTGTGAAAATAGCATCAAAATTCAACTCTAGGTCAATGTATTCAACAGGTAGAGCGTCTTCTAACGTCAATTTTTCTCGAACAATTTCTTCAAATTTAGTTCTAAATTGAGCCAAATTTTCTTTTTTGAGCGTTAAACCTGCTGCGTGGGTGTGCCCTCCATATTGTTCCAATAAATCTTCACATGCTGCAATGGCTTTGTAGATGTCAAAATTATTGACCGATCGCGCCGAACCTGTTAATTTATCGTCCAATTGTGTGAGAACTATAGTGGGTTTAAAATGTTTGTCTATCAATTTGGAAGCAACAATTCCCACAATTCCTTTGTGCCATCCTTCTTGATGCACGACAGTTGACTTGGCTGTATGATACCACTTATTCTTTTCAATTATTGAAAGAGCTTCTTGCGTGGTTGCTGCTTCTATGGATTTTCGTTCTTGATTATACACTTCAATTTCTTGTGCCAACTTACCAATTTCAACTTCATCATTAGAAATCATCAATTCAACAGCTTTTCTGCCCGAATAAATTCTCCCTGCTGCGTTGATACGGGGAGCAATGGTAAAAACAACATCCTCCAGTACAACTGGAAAACTACGCTTGCCCAGCAGTAATAATTTTTTAAAAGCAACACGTGGATGTTCGTTCAATAAGCGCATTCCGTGATGGGCTAAAATTCTATTTTCACCTGTAATGGCAACAATATCGGCACCTATGGCAACAGCTACAAAATCCAATAGGATGTACAAATGTTGTAATTCCCATTTTTTTTGAATAGAAAGTGCTTGCAACAGTTTGAAACCAACTCCACAACCGCACAATTCTTTGTAAGGATAGGAACAATCGGGTTGTTTAGGGTCGAGCACAATGGTGGCTGGAACAACCTCTCCCGGTTCATGATGATCACAAATAATGAAATCAATTCCCAGTTCTTTACCCAATTCTATTAATTCAACCGATTTAATGCCACAATCCAATAAAATCATCAAGTGATAGCCGTTTTCATGGGCAAATCGAATGCCTTTTTCACTCAATCCATAACCTTCTTGGTAACGATCGGGGATGTAAAAATCCAACTGAGGAGTGTGATTTTTTAAAAAGCTATACATCATTGCTACCGCCGTAGTGCCATCCACATCGTAATCGCCAAAAAGCAGAATTTTTTCTTGTTGTTCCAATGCTTTATCCAAACGATTGACAGCCTCTTGCATGCCTTGCATCAGAAAAGGATCGTGCAATTGCTCTAGTTTGGGTCTAAAAAAAAGTTCAGCTTCATCACGGGTTGTAATGCCTCGTTGAAGCAATAATTCAGCAATGAGAGGCGTTGTTTTTATTGATGAACTAAATTTTTCTACAGTTGTATGATCAATTGGTGATTTAATTATCCACTTTTTTTCCATTTAGTTGGTAAATTTGTAATTATTAAAAATATCGAATACGCGATTTATACTTTTAAATTATGAAAAAATATCCGTTTGTTGCAACACTTTTCCAATTATTTTTCTGCCTTTTTGTTTTTTTTCCAGCAACATTGGCTCAAAAATCATTTGAATTTGCAAATATCTTACCCGTTGAAGCTCAACCAATAACGAGTGTTGCTCCTCAATTTTTTGGCAACTATGAAAGCGACAAAGGTAAGGAGTTTACTTACGAATTTAACGATAAAGGCATTTTTTTGAAAACCATCAACATTCAGGCAATTTCACAAAAAACCATTCGTGAAACTGGAAAATATAAAGTTCAAAACGGTTATCTTTTTGGAGTGAATGAAGACTCCATCCCTTGTTTTTTTGAAGACAGCAACTATTATTTTGGAGTGCGCAACAGCATACAGTTGGTGGGTGCAGATATTGCGAATCAATTGTGTTTAAATTCGCCAACAAGCTATATTTTGAATTCGAAATCAGAACATGGCTTTGTACCGATGTTGTTGGAATTTAAAAACAACCAATTAATCATTTCATCGTTTGATTACGATGCCGAAGGAACAATTTTCAAAAAAATAAAAGACCAACAGCAACTGGTTCTTGAAAACAATCCGCTTTCAATATATTTGCTGCAACCAACGCTCAAAGAATGGCAAAAAACGGCGAAAAAAGAGATTTTTAGAAACCCACGTGTTTTTATCAAACAATAAAAGCGAGTTGAATAACCGTTGACCACAAAAAAAGGCTACTATTCAGCAGCCTTTAATACATTTTAATGCTTATTAAAAATTAGCGAGAAGCTAAATCTTCAGCTGGTGCAACTTGTACACTTCCGTATGCATCACAGTGCCCACCACGTGAAGAACCACAAGATGTTGCTACCATAGAAACACCAAAGCTAATAAGCATAAAAAACAAAAATTTTTTCATCTGTTGTTGTATTAAAAAATTAAAGTCTAAAGATTGAACGATAACAAATTTACTAAAAAAACTATTACCTACACAATAATATTTTCAACTTTCCATTAATTCTAGAATAAATAACGTAATTTTCAACCGAATATTTTATTAATGCGTTTTTGTTTTTTCGTTATATTATTGCTGTTTCCGTTCATTTCGATGAGCCAGAAAAAATACACTTTAAAATTTATTAACAATGAATATAAAGTTATAAAAAAGCACCCCAATCAACAATTCAAAGATTCAATTTCGCTCAAAGCCTATTTAAAAGAATTTCAACTATTTGCTCAGAAAAAAGGCTATCTTTTAGCTTCAATAGACTCTCTTTATGTTGAAAATAAAACCAATTACACCGTTTATTTTACAAGTGGCGAGAAATTCACAACGGCTCAACTCAAAATTGCTCCTGAAGAACAACGGTTTATACGCAAAAAAGCAGGTCTATCCGAAAAAATCATCGCTAAAACACCACTAACACCTCAAGAATTTTCGGCTACACTCACCACCATTCGTGATGCTTATTTGAACAACGGCTATCCATTTGCAAAAATACAGTTAGATAATGTGGAAATTAATGCTACTTCGGTGAGCGGTGATGTGGTGGTTGACCGTGGCAAGCAGTTGAAATGGATTGATTTACATGTAAAAGGGGATTCCTCCATTTCTAAAAAATTTATTGGAAGCTTAATTGGTATAAAAGTTAAAGCGTTGTACAGTGAAAGTGATTTCTTTAAGATTTCACAGCGCTTAAAACAAATCAATTATTTTGAAGAAATAAAACCAGCCGAATTGTTGTTTACCAAAGATGGAGTGGAGTTGTTCACCTATTTAAAAACCAAAAAATTAAGTAATGTAAATGGTATTATTGGTTTGCAACCCAATGCAACAACAGGGAAATTAGCACTCACTGGGGAGTTGAGCCTCAAATTGCAAAATATTTTGAAACGGGGAGAAATGTTATACATTGATTGGCGCAGCATACAAGCTCAAACTCAATCGTTACGTTCACAATTGACATACCCCTATTTTCTCAATACCAATTTTGGACTTGATGGCACGTTTAACCTCTACAAACGCGACTCTTCTTTTCTAGAAATTAACGGAACAGCAGGAGTTAATTACTACCTCAATGGAGGCAGCTATATCAAAGCATTTTATGAAAATCATACCTCCAATTTATTGTCGGGTGCACAAAATTCAACACTTACCAATTTAGGAAAAGTAAAATCCAACTCCTATGGATTGGCATTTGTATACAATCACGTTGATTATTTGCAAAATCCAACACGTGGGTTAATCATAGATACCAAAATATCCATCGGGTCTAGAAAATCACAAATCACCGATTCAAGTGAGCAAGTAAAAAGCACGGTTTATGGTGGGAAATTAGCCATCAGTGGGTTTATTCCCTTAGCAAAACGCCATGTGCTGATGCTTGCTAGTCGCTCTTATTTTTACAATGCACCAATTATTTTTATCAACGAAGCATATCGTTTTGGTGGTTTGACTACACAACGGGGATTTAACGAAGAAGAATTGTATGCCACCACCCAAACCACATTGGCGGTAGAATACCGTTTTTTGGTAGATAAAAACTCATTTGCCTTTGCTTTTTTTGACCAAAGTTGGTATGAAAACAATGCCCAGAAATATTACAATGATGCACCATTTGGTTTTGGATTAGGCTTTTCGTTTGGAACAAAAATTGGGATTTTTTCCATTTCCTATGCACTAGGAAAGCAATTTAACAATCCTATTCAATTCAAAAACAGCAAGGTACACTTTGGATACATTGCTTATTTTTAAGTGTTTTTTCTATTAAAAAATGTTTGTACATTTGCCTTTCTTAAATAAAACATGCAAACGCAAGTAGAAACGCTAAAAGTAGAAAAAAAACCACGTATCGTTTTTATCGATATGGCACGGTCTATTGCCATCCTTTTAATGTTGGAAGGACATTTTGTGGATGATTCACTTATGCCCATTTACCGCGACTTAAACAATCCAATTTATGCTACTTGGCTTTTTATCAGAGGTTTTACTGGACCAATTTTCTTAACGGTTACAGGAATCGTGTTTGTGTATTTGCTACTCGGAAAAAGAGATGAGCCTTATTTTCAGAATATTCGTATCAAAAAAGGATTCAAACGAGTAGTCGAACTGTTGTTTTGGGGATATATTCTTCAATACTATGCTTTCCACGTGTTGCAATGCATAGGAGTTGGTATTTTTACTATTCTTTTAATTTTTGGAATTTATAAAATAATAAAAATCATTCCGTTATGGATTTATTATTTTATTGCAGGAACCATCTTGTTTGGTCTTAACTTATATTTCGACCAATTACCGTTGTATGAAGTATGGCCAAAGAACGGACCTTATTTTATACAAAACATGTTTCATGGTCCTGCCAACAGAGCAATTTACCCACTCGTTCCATGGTTGGGCTATACCATGTATGGAGCCATGTTGGGTTGCTTGTTGCACGATTTAAAAAAGCATGTAAAAACGTGGTATGCCCCAGTTGTAACAGGTGCAATCGGAGCAACACTTTTCCTTTTCCCTAAAGAATTGTTAGAAGGTTTGGATGCATTGATTGGAAGTCCGTTTACGCTTAACCTTGGAATTCTTGATTGGTTGTATATGCGCTTTGGTATGGTGTTGTTGGTGTTGAGTGTTTTAATGGCTATCGAAAAAATGATAGGTGATGTAAAACCTAATTTATTTATTAAAGTAGGACAAAACACCTTGACCATCTACATCGTGCACATGATTCTTTTGTATGGTAGTATCACAGGTTTGGGCTTGAACCGAATTTTTCGACATAATTTAGGTCCGTGGCAAGTAACCATTGCTGCTGCTTTGTTTATTGTGTTTTTCTTAGTTTTTATAAAATATTTGGATCAAATCAAGGCAAAACTGGAATTTATTTTAGGTCCAATTCGCCGCTTCTTTAATAAACTGTATAATTTACCTGGGTAGTTACTAACTACCAATTTTCATGGTAATCAGAGGAATATCAAATCCGTTTTTTGATTGATGTATCTTTCGTTTTGGGCTGCGATGTAGTGGGAGCCTTGGGTTTGTAGGGCTCTTTAAAATGAACATTTTTATAGATAATTCGTTCTCCACAAGCATCTTGAACGGTTAATTTTACTTTGTAATTACCAAAGGTTTTGTAATGGTGCACAACACGTGCATGGGTACTATCGGCTGTGTTATCGCCAAATTCCCATTTTATAGATGTTGCCTCTGGATAATTGGCATAGCACACCGCTTCGTATTTGCCCTCATTGGTAAATTTATAGCTCACCTCCACAATATTGCTGTCTAAATTATATTCAGAAAGATGGTCTTTCACATACGAATAAGCCGTTCGTTGAATATTAAGCGCCATTTTATCGTCCAATCCAGCGGTGTATCCTCCCTCTGGCGATGAACGGAAAATTGCCGAGTAAAACGATGATGCAACGATATAAGATCCAATTTTTGTAGGATGGTGCTGATCTTTTTGGTATAAATTGTATTCTGGATAATTTTTGCGTATTTCTTTCCATACATTGCCCACTGGAACTATAGCCAAGTTGTATTTTCCAGCAATATAACGGTATCCACTTTCAATGGCAGCACTCATTTCTTCATACGTACCAATTTCATTCATATACGCATACCCGTTTTCGTATCCCCAAGTCATGTACAACAATAACTTCACACACGGATTGTTTTGATACAAGGTGTCAACTATTTGTTGAAAATAAGGAATAACTGCTGTGTCGATGTGCTCTTGGCCGTAACTAAACTCGCGACTAAATCCTTGCAATACTACGTAATCCCATTTTGCTTTATGAATGTCTTCGTATAAATCAGCACGTTTAGAATGCATCTCAAATGTGTGGTTACTTTTAGCGCTCATCAAAACGTTTATCTTAATATTTTTTGAAATTGCCAAACGTTCAAACATTACCGGCATGCTGTTCATGTGTGTAAAACTATTCCCGATAAACAACACGTTCATAGGGTTAATTTCAGGTGTTTGTGGCGATTGTGCCGAAGCTGTACCTCCGCAAAAAAAAGCAATTAAAGCGTTTATAAATCCTCGAAACATTAGTTGTTTTAAATTTCTCATAATCACGACATAACAATTACAATACCAAATCACTTTTGGCTTGTAAAATGCGAAATTACATTTTATTGATTAATATTTATTTTGATTTTTTTATTTATTTTGTAATTGACAATCATTTATACACCTGTTTTACTGTGCAAAATATCCAAACATCTATATTTTCTATCTCCAACGATGAACAATTTAACGAACTTGCACTTGCTGTTTTTCATTATCAGGTAGAAAATTGTGCTGTTTACCGTCAGTTTGTAGAGCAATTTCCCAACAAACAACACCCGCAACATTATACAGAAATTCCTTTTTTGCCCATTTCTTTTTTTAAGAGTCACCGCATTGCTAAAGAACACATCAAAGAACAAGTAGTTTTTAAAAGTAGCGGAACAACGGGGCAAACAAGAAGCCAGCATTTTGTAGAAGATCTTGCGTTGTATCAACAATCCTTTACAAAAGCATATCAACAACTCATTGGTAATCCAGAGGAGCAAGTAATTTTAGCATTGTTACCTAATTATATAGAACAAGGAAATTCGAGTTTGGTGTATATGGTGGATCAACTAATTCAACAAACAAAAAATGAGTTGTCGGGGTTTTTATTAAACCAACCCGAAAAGATTGTAGAACGTTACCAAGCCGCTTTGCAACAAAATAAAAAGATTGTTCTCTTTGGTGTTTCGTATGCTTTGTTGGATTTAGCAGAACAAAACATCCATCTTCAAAAAGCAACAATTATTGAAACGGGAGGAATGAAGGGGCGAAGAAAAGAACTTTCAAAAGAAGAACTGCACCAAGCATTAATAAAAGGATTGAAGGTAGAATACATTTCCTCTGAATACGGCATGACCGAACTTTTGTCACAAGCCTACAGCGATAAAAATGGTTTGTTTCAGCACCCAGCATGGATGAAAATCCTCATACGCGATGTCAACGATCCGTTTTCATTGGTGCAAGAAGGCAAAAGTGGTGGAATCAACGTGATAGATTTGGCCAATATTAATAGTTGTAGTTTTATTGCTACTGAAGATTTAGGGAAAATGGAAGGCCATTTATTTAAAGTTTTGGGTAGAATTAATCTTTCAGATATCAGGGGTTGCAACCTACTAGTTCAATAAAAAAATGTAGATTTTTATCCTTTTTTTGACGAGTTGTTAATACTTGCCAAATATTTTTCAACAAAAAATCATTTATTATATTTATTTTCAATATATTAGC
>JAKQEZ010000754.1 GCA_029558435.1 Bacteroidota bacterium | reverse complement strand
CAGTTTTAATTTTAATCTTGACTTAAAAATAATATATAAATTTTAAAAACCATCTGCTAACACAGGTTTTACGCTATTGCGGGTTTTGGGTTCAATTTAAAGTTTATTTTGTATCTTTGACTTCAGTGTTTAACCGAAAGTTTCGGCTTCTTTAGTCCGCAACCTCGCAAAGCCTGGGAACGTTATATGCCATTTTAAAAGACAACACAATTGACACTAGACAACAAAATATTAAGAATTATTCTACTGACAATTTTCGGGACTTGGTTCGCATACAAATTGTATCAAACAACTCAAGACGACTTCTTTCTTGACGGAATTGTTTTACTCATAATTGCTTTCGTTGGACTTTTAATTTTTATATGGACAATTGTTAAAGACAGGAAAGAATTTCAGACCACAAAAAAGTTGACAAGCTATTTCCCGACTTCTGTTGGACTTGTATTTATCTTGACAAACATTGTTCTATTCTATTTCCAAGACAGCATAACAAATTCCCCGACTTTAATAAGCGGTTTTTATGACGGTGGTTTTAATGGTTTTTCGGTAGACTTTAAGACAGACGGAAATTATGTAATGGCAAACGGCAGTGGACTTGGACAAAGTTACTTTTATGGCACATACACAATTAAAGACAGTATTATCACAATTGACAAATCCAACATTGACAACTGCATTAAGACCAACAAACTTGTTATAAGAACAGAAAACTACTATCCAAAAGACAGCATTGACTTATTAAAATCAAAAGCAAATTACATTACGCAAGTTGACAAGTACGGAAATGAAATCGACAAGGAATTTCGATTTCGTGTGACAGAGGACAATCGAAACAACGGAAACAAATGACAGAAAAAACGGCATATAACACGGGTTTTGCGTCAGGCGGGCTGACGTGCAAACTTGGAGCTTTGTGCTTCTATTCAAGTTCAGTGCGGGTTTACAGTTTTGTGCTCCGAAACCCGCCCGAACGCAAAGCCCGAAAACGTTAGCGGCAAGTGTACCGAAACTCACGTCAGAAAAGAAACGACAGAAAAAATGAATATTGACAAATCGAAAATATTGGACAACATTTGCTACACAGAACTTGTTTATGAGCGAATTAATAAAAAATTGAA
>JAKQEZ010000099.1 GCA_029558435.1 Bacteroidota bacterium | reverse complement strand
CCTCTGTTGCAAAAATGCCCAACGACATCTTTGGCAATGTCATTTAACCTTTTCTTAGCAGTAAGTATCGGATATTCCCTTGCAAACAGTTGTTCGACCCTGCTGCGCTGGTCGCTGTCTAAATCTTCGCTTTCGGCATCTATTACGGCTCTTATTTGGTCGTTGATAACAGGATTTTTCAATCCTAAATACTCGCCTCTGTTTTCGTAATAAAGTGGAACGGTTGCACCATCATCAACACTTCGTTTAAAGTCGTAACGGGAAACATAATCACCAAAAATCCGCTTGGTAATTTCATCGTCTTTAAAAAGTGGCGTCCCTGTAAAGCCAATGAATGAAGCGTTTGGCAAGGCATTACGCAAATTCATTGCTAAATTTCCGCCTTGTGTCCGGTGTGCTTCGTCTGAAATGACAATGATATTATCCCGCTTGGTTATTTCTTCTTCAAAATTGAATTTGTGAATGAGTGTAAATAAATAGCGGTGTTCCGAACTCAATAATTCTTTCAAATGCTTTCCGCTGTTGGCTTTCAATGAATCTTTTGAACCTGTTTTTATTTGCGGTACTGCACCAATTCCGCTAAATGTTCCATAAATCTGCGTGTCTAATTCGTTTCGGTCGGTAACAATCAGAAAAGTATAACTACCTGTAAATTTGTGGTGGATTTTTTGGCAGAAGAAAACCATTGAGTATGATTTGCCACTACCTTGCGTATGCCAAAACACCCCAAGTTTTTGTTTTTCTTCCAAACTGATTTTGCCCAGTTTGTAGAGTTGTTCTTTATGCTGTATGTTCTCAATCGCTTTGTTTACGCCAATAAACTGATGATTTCGGGCAATTAGTTTTACAACTTTGCCCAATGAATTATCAAACAGAATGAAATTTTCAAATAAATCTAAAAAGCGTTTTTTCTCGCAAACTCCAACAATTATTCTATCTAAAGCAACAATACCTTCGTCTTCTTCGGTGATGCGTTTCCATTCATGAAAGTGCTGATATTTGCCAGTAATGCTTCCAATGCGGCT
>JAKQEZ010000753.1 GCA_029558435.1 Bacteroidota bacterium | reverse complement strand
TTCTTTTATTCTGTTCATTTGTTCAAATGATTCAAGTCGCAAATATAGTTTTAAAATATTTTGTATCTCATTTTGCAAGATAAAAAGTAATCAAAATATTTTCAACATTCTCAAAGGTGCGTTGGCAAAAAATGGCTCTTTTGGTTTTGCGAAGGGTTGGCTTGTGTGTCGGGCAAAACCAAATGTGCCATTTGTGAGTTGGCAGTCTTTTTACACTGACCGATAACGGGTCGGGGCTTGGCGTAGTGGCGGTATTTTAGCACTACCGTTGATTAGAATTACTAACCTTCAATTTAGCACAAATGTTCAATAGAAATCCATCACCCGCCATTACGCCAAACCCTTGTTACCTGCCGTTTTTCTTTCTTTCGTTGTCAAGTATCTTGTCTTTGGTTCTCTAAAAATCTCAAGTTGTCCTTCCGATGTTTTGTATGGTCTTTTAAGATTGAACAGTTGAACAATATGTTCTGGAATAGGTAGTTTATTTAAGTTGCTCGGCTCTACTTTGATTGCTCCTGAACCATAACTTTTCCCTACAAGTTTCAAGTTGTCCAACGTGTCAGGATGATTGAGTGCTTGCCAAAGATTTTCAATGTATTCTTTGTCGTCATAAATCGGATAAACACAAAGGAAACCTGTCAATGGTAACGCTTGTGCTTCATTCTTAATGAACCTTGTATTTCGTCTGCCCAAATAAGCAAACAAAAGCGGTGGAACTTGCCTTTTTTCCATTTTATACCAAGGTTTCCGTTGTTGAATAAGAGAACGATTAGGTAAACCTAATTCTTCCCCAATTTTCAAATACTTAGAAACTGATTTTGGAAAAGTGTCGTGTCCGTTAATTGAAAACAAAAAAGTCGGACGATTATTTTTGTCTAATTGTTCAATGTCCTGTGCTGTCAATATATTTTTATTAACGTCCTTAGTCCTGCCCACGGCTCTTCTTAAAAATTCTTTTGGTATGTCAAGTTCTTTTACTTGTTGCGAAGTCAAAAAGAAAAACTCATTTGAACCTGTCGCAATGCCACGCATTACATTCGCAAAGTCGTTTAAATGAAATTTGAAACCATTATGATTTTGCGGTGGTCGTGAAAGCCCTGTCGTAATTGCTTCTTTCAATTCACGGCTTGTAATTTCAAGTGTTTTGAAATTCTGCTGTTTAAAATTTGAAGAAAGAAAATCAAATAAATCTATTGAATAAGCTGTATTTGCTTTTACCCAAAACAAACTTTTTTTTGGCTTACTATTTTTAATTAAAAAAACGATTGCATTGGTATCAACATTGGGAAAGGGCGTAGCCCTTTCATCAAATGTGATTGCACATTCAATGCAATAGTTTTCTGAAATCCATTGCCATAAATTCTTTGCAAACTTTCCTTCGCAAGTGTCGGCTGGCATAATAAAAGCAAGTCGCCCATTCGTTTCTAACAGGTTCAATGCCTGAATAAGAAAATAAATGTGATAACCCGCTCTGCCGTCAATGGTTTTTCCTGTAATACTTACTGAAAGTTGTTTCAGCAAAGTTTTTGTTTCTTTGTCAATACGGTGATGCCTGATGTATGGCGGGTTGGCGATAATTGATTTGAATTTTCTTTGCGGTGGATTTTTTATGAAATCTCTGTTTTCTACGAATGCTTTTTCGTGTTCGTAAATGTCATCTGACAGCACTTCGTTGTCAATGTCTGTACCGAAAAAAGTAACGTTTGGTTTATTGAGTTTGAGTAACGCTTCAAAAAAAGCACCTCTGCCTGTTGCTGGGTCAAAAACCAAATCCGTGTCATTAGAAACGTAGGCGGTCATTGCTTCCGCAACCCAACTTGGTGTCCAAAACTGACCTTTATCTCGTAGGATTTCTCGGTCAGCCCAAACTGTTGGCAATATCTGATGTGTTTTTACTTTGCCCATTAGAATTGCTTTAAAGTGTTTAATGCTTCGTTTGCAAATTCAAGCGAACCGCCCTCAAATTTTACATACGGCAAAATGTGTCCGTTTTTATCTTCGATAAATGCAGGAACTAATTGCGGTCTTTCATTAGCAATGCCAAGCGGGTAAGCGTAATGATAGTAGTATTTGTAAATGGCTTTCTTTGTGGTTGCACCGCCCGGTGCTTGAAATACTTGCTCTGTCGGAAGTATCAAGCCGTCATCTACTAAACGTTGTGCTTCGTCAAAGGAAAGTCCGTAAGCTCTGTCAAAAAAGACGTGCCAAACGTGAATAGGGATTTTATTTTCTTCTTGCCACTTGCTTAATGGAACACGGTCTTCTTCTTTGATAATTACAGTTGGAAGAACAGCCGTTTTTGCAAGTCCCAATTTCCCGCCAAGTCGCTTTTGTGCTTTCATTGGCGTTTTGTAGTCAGGCATTTTTTCGGCAACCCAAAGAGAGTTTTCACACTCTACGGCAATAATCGCTTTTGAAATTAAATCTTGAAGTTTGTTTTCAGGAATGAAAGGCAATTCTTCTTCACCTCCAATGTCATTGAGAAATTTATCAACGAAAGGTTTGTCGGCAATTTTAAAAACCAATAGGTCAGGTCGTTTGATGTGTCCAAGTCCTGCGGCTTCTAACCGTTCAAAGTAAAGTTCAAATGCTCTAACATCATTCGTTGGTGCAGTTCCGCTTGGTCCATACGGAATAGCGTAGAACTGTCCTGTTTTGTTAGTTGCGTCAATTAAACGTTTCTCACTCCAAACACCCTGCGACCAACGCATAAGAAAATCGCTACCACGCAATTTTCTTGGATTAAGTAAAAAGTCAGCCCAAGCAATTTCGGTAACTCCTCTAAGTTCTAATTCAATGTCTGCTATTGTTACAGATAAAACTCGTTCAAAAGGGTGCATTTCTGTCATACTAAATTTATTCGTAAAGTTAATTTAATTATTCGTTTTGATGTCGTTTTCTGTCTTGTTTTTGTTCACAATGTTTCAATGTAGCACGGTCGCCCTAAAATGGCAGGTAACGTTTTCGGGCTTGGCGAAGGTGGCGATTTTTAGCACTACACTTCAATCGAAGCACGAATGTTCAAATTTACGAAAAAGTTTCAAACGAAGCACTGAACCGCCACTTTTGCCAAACCCGTGTTATAGGCTGTGTTTCTTTCTTGTTGGTGGTTATAGCTCATTTACTAATTGACTTTCGTGTTGAGTTAAATAATGTCTTGTTTCTGTATCTTTTTCTGTTTTGAGTCGCTTTTGAATGTCGAGATATTTATTGCTTAAAAGTATAAATTTTTCTGTTGCTATAAACTTGTCTAACCACTCTGAAAAGTCGGCTAAGTTTTCTTGCTTGCTGTTGTAATAAAATTGGTTGTCTGCAAAATCTTGTGTTTCGAGGTTT
>JAKQEZ010000058.1 GCA_029558435.1 Bacteroidota bacterium | reverse complement strand
AATCTAAATTTAGGCAGAAAACTCATTGCAACTTTATAAGCTGTATCTGCTGGTATTGTGTG
This sequence comes from Bacteroidota bacterium, assembly GCA_029558435.1. Next base: position 2,266 of record JAKQEZ010000058.1, on the reverse strand, counting down.
GCATTCATCAAATATAACAAGTGGGTAATTAATAATATGCTGTTTCTTTTTAACTTTTTGGTGTAAAGTTTGAACCATTGCAACTGTGCAAACATCATTCCATTCTTCCACCCCATCACCAACAATACCTGCATCAATACCCAAGTTTAATTTTATCTCATCTTTCCATTGATACAGTAATTCTTTTCTATGAACTACAACTATAAATGGTGTTTTGTTAAGATAAGCCCAATACAACCCTATTAAAGTTTTACCTGCCCCAGTTGGCAAACTAACAATTCCACTTTGGTTTCTTTGTTGTTGCAAGCAATTAATAGCATCAATTTGATAATCCCTTAAATCAAATCCCAACCAATCAAAATTATATTCTTTGTAACTGTTAAAATATTCTTGTATCTTGTATTCAATATTATTACAGATTAAAATACTTTCAACTTTTTCAATTAACCCAATAGGAAAAAAATTGTTGCCCTTATTTGAAAGTTGTAATAATCTAACCCTTCCGTCCCAATCACCAGTTAAAAATTCGTGGTCTTTAATGTAATAACTTAAAGCTATATCTAACTGGGTAAAAACATCATCTGGTAAAGTTCCATTTAAAAAATAAAAAGGAAAATTTGATGGTTTTGTTATTGTTATCAAAAACATCAACTCCCTATTCAAACAAGTTTCCTTTTTCAAAAATTTCTGCTGTTTTTTGTAGTTTTTCTGGTGTTACTTTTTGTGTTGGTTCTTCTGGTAACTCAACACCACTTTCCAACCAATTTTTAATTTCAACCCCAGTTTGTTTTCCCACATCAAAAATTCCCCTATGGGCAAACAATCCTGTTCTATCTTTTGAAACACTTGCTTTATGCTGTTGGTCTAACATAAAAACAATAAGAAATTCAAAATCCAAATTTTCTCTTTGAATTGGGGCTAAACCCTGTTTAACAACTCTTGTTTGTCCATTTTCTGTAATCATTGAATAATCTGTTTTTGCTCTCATTGTAAAGACCATATGCATTTTTGTGTTTAAGATGGTGTCAACCATTTGGTTATACATTGGGGTTATATCATTCCAAGCAGTAAAAGAGTTTCTGCCTCTTTTTTCCAAAGCTACTTTTTGGTCTAATAAACCACCTTTTCCAACCCAAAAACTACTTAAACCATCTACAAGTAACCCCTTATAGCCATTTTCTCTTGCACTATCAACTGTTTCTTGGAATTTTGCTATTGTATAATCTGGTTCAATTATACAAATATCAAAATTGGTTAATTGAGAATAGAACTCTGCTGAACCGTTTTCTGTATCGGCAACGGCTATGGGTTCATTTTCCCCAACTAAACCCCTTAACATTTCAATTCCAGTCCAAGTTTTTCCAGAACCACTTGCACCAATTAAGGCAACTTTTGCGTAACCCCTTTTTCTTTCTGCTTTTCTAAATTCTGCCATTAAATCACTTCCTTATGTATTGATTTTAAAACTGCTTCTGCAAATACAACTTGTTCTGGTTGTAATTGTTTTTGGAGTTCTTCAACTGTTGGCATTCTTCCCAGTATCTTTTCCAAATTTCTGGCCACTTGTTTTACTGCATCAACTTTCATTTCAATAGTTGTTTGGGGTTTTGTTTCAATATCAACCCCTCTTGGAATTACTTTTTCTTCTGGTTTTGGTTTCATGGCTTCTGTAACAGTTGGTTTTGATGTGGGTGTAACTTTTGTTAAATCCTGTATTGTTAAAGTTCTTAAAGTTATGTAAGTTATTTTTTCCCCATCTTGTGAAACACTATCTTTTAAACTTACAAGTTCCCCAATAGCTGTTATAGAAATACCTTTGGTTAATACAGTTAGTTCTTCAATGGTTTCATCAATCCCAGATATACCTTCATTGGTATAAACATCTGCCAAAACTGTATTAAGTTCGTCGTGATTTATCCAGATAATTCCATTTTTGTTACGCTGTAAGGAAACGGTAATATGGTTTTTAACACCTTTTTCACTAACACCAGTTTCCAGAACAAAATTTAATACTGGTCTGCCTTTTTCATCAAAAGGTTTTTCTGTATCAACTTTTTCCCCATCAACCCAAATAGGTATTGAGTTAACCCAATTAATAACCCCTGTTATAACAACTGTATCATATTTTTCTTTCATTGAAAAATCGCTTTCTGGTTTCATTGTTATCTTTTCTAAAAAAGTGGGTATCTTTGAAACATCAAAGTTAGGTTCTTTAATCCCAAGATTTACAATGATGTTTTTATATTGGGTGTTGGGTGTTCCCCTA
>JAKQEZ010000053.1 GCA_029558435.1 Bacteroidota bacterium | reverse complement strand
ATCAAACTTATTGACCTTGACAGAATGGACATATGATTAACCAATTGGCAGAAAAAACGGCTTATAACAGCACATTTGCAATAGGCGGGGTTTCGTGCTCCACAGACAGTTTAGTGGTACCCGAAAGTTCAGTTCTCCGCCTCAACATATGTGGTGAAAAACCCGCCCATCGCAAATCTGCCAAACGTTAGCGGCAAGTTTTACGCATACCCAATCAGGCTCACTTAACCAACCTTTAATCTAGACATTAATCTTGAAGCAAGAATTATAGATAAATTCAAATTAGTTGTAAAATAAACATGATGAAACGTATTTTTTTGTTAGCGATTTTTTTGAGTTCTTTTCTATTCCAAGTAAAATGTCAGAACGTAATTATACCGGATGACACCCTCAAGCTAAGACTAATCTTTTTGGGAGTAGATACAAACAGTGATGGAGAAATTAGTTATGCTGAAGCTGCTCTTGTTGACAGCTTACAATTGCAGTCTCCAATTTGGGGGTTCGATGGTAAGATAGCAGACTTAACGGGTATTGAAGCTTTTATTAATCTCCGGGCTTTAACATGTGCGGGAAATAAAATAGTGATGCTAGATCTTAGTAATAATCTTTTCTTAGAATACTTGGATTGCAGTATGAATAATATAAATAGCTTAAACATTTCAGGAAATACTTTGCTAAAAGAGTTGTGGACCTATTCCAACGATTTGGTAAATTTAAATCTTTCTAATAATCCTCTCCTGAGCTCCATAAGCTGCGGGAGTAATCCTTTGACAACGCTAGACCTTTCAAACAAATTTTATCTTGAGGATGCGAATGTAAGTCAATGTTCTCTTAGTACTCTTAGTCTGACGAATGATACACTATTGGAAACATTATTCTGCTCCGATAATAACTTTCAAGCTCTTGATTTATCTACCTTGGTTAACTTAAACTATTTGTATTGTCCAAGGAATCAGATTGCCAGTATTGATTTTAGCAATAATTTAAAACTGGATAGAATTGACATAAGAGGCAATCAATTACAAACGATCAACCTTTCTAATCTGAATCTGTTAACCGAAGTGGATTGTGGAGCTAATTTGCTGCCTAGCCTTGATGCAAGATTAGCTCCGAATTTAGAGAAATTGAATTGTATTGGGACTCAATTAAGCTCATTAACTGTAACCAATATGACAAAACTCCAGAGCTTGAATTGCGGTAGTAACTCATTAGACACTTTAGATGTTTCAGGGTGTACTGCACTTACACATTTGAATTTTGTGAATTCCCAAGTAGAAAAAGTAATATTAAATAACAACGTGTCATTGAAATATATGTATTGCGAGTCAAATAGATTGACCGAACTTGATTTATTAGGTGCTCCAAGCCTTATGTCGATTCATGATGGCCATAATTTATTTGACACTCTGGTTTTGGTTAGTCCGTCGTTGATGACATTCGTTTGCATCGATGACTCATTATTAACCACATTAGACATTTGCCAACTCCCCAATCTTCAAGTGATGACTTTAGTTGACAACGGCAATCTAAGCACTTTGTTTGTTAGAACTTTGCCATTTCCGCCACCATCAATTAGCTATAATGCACCTGGCAGTCCAAACATTAACTTTGTTTTATGCACTACAGGACTTGAAAATGAGAATAATCATTTAAATAAAATTGTTTGTTTCCCGAACCCTTTTTCAAATCAGTTAACTTTCTTCCTGGAGAACAACGAATCGACAACTATTTCGCTCTACAACGTTTTTGGACAGCAATTAATGAAACAATCAGTTACAAACACCACGACCCTAAACACACAGACACTTGCAGACGGGATCTACTTTTATGAATTGAAGAACTCGAAAGGAGTGCTAAAAACTGGCTTGCTGGTTAAACAATAACGTTAAAAAACCTGCCGCTAACATTGGGTTAAATGAAATGGCTGGGACATTGCTTGGCGGCTCGATCTGTTAATTTTATAGATAGTTGTTTGAGCCGCCAAAGAAAAGTTGTAGCTTCGAACTCCGCCACTTCATTAACCCGGAACGTTAGTGGCAAGGCTAAAAAACCGACTACCAAGACAGACCGACTAATAAACTAAATGAAAATAAAAAAATTAAAGACATGAAATGAGAAAGGTAAGTGGTTCGCTGAATAGTACGTTTTATCATCCACAGCTAAGCAAGACATACGTTGCTTACGGAGCAGGAATTCCAATTATGCAAGGACAATCGCAAGAAAGTTCAAGCATGTTGAGAATCATCTGTACTGTTCTGATTGACTTCATGATATTTATTATTATGGACAAAGTTACGAATAGAATTCTTCCCGAAAGGGAAATCGGGGCGACATTCAACAGAGTGTTGTGCAATGCATGTACTATTCCGTTAATGAAAATTAATGTAAAAGCTTGCCCCGTCTAACCACTTACCCCTCATTTCTATTATGAAATCTGTAATTCACAAAGAGAAGAAAAATAAAGATTGGTTTAGGCTAAAACGCTATCCACATGTTGGCTTACAACTTGAGCCAAAAGATAGAGCATGGATAGAACCGTATGTGAAAGACAAAGATGCAATCGCAAAACATGCATTTTATCCTTTTATCCATAGACAGTTAAAAGTACGAAAATTCCGAAAGGAGATTTGCCATGACGGGACACGTTCAACTCTAAGAAAGCCAACTACTAAAGAAAGAGAAATATACTTTTCTAATCATATTGACTCTAATGTTTTTAGTTACTATTCTGAATTGCTTTCAACTGCATACGAAAAAACAATTAAAGATTTAGATATAACCAACTGTATTACTGCATATAGAAAGATTAAATTAAACCCTGAAAAGGAAAGGTCAAGAAATAAATGCAATGTTGATTTTGCAAATGATGTATTTCAATTCATAAAACTGAACAAGGGGACTGACCTTGTAGCAATAACATTCGATATAAAAAGCTTTTTTGACAATCTTGACCATCAATTACTCAAGAAAAATTGGAAAAGAATAATCAATTCAGGAGTAGACTTACCACCAAACCATTATAATGTCTTCCGCAATATTTCAAAGTTCTCTTACATTGAAGAAGACGACCTTTTCGACCATTATAAAAATCAGATAATAGTTGAACGAAAACCAAAAAACTTCAAAGAAATAAAGATTAAAAAGAAAAACTATTTGCGTAATAAAAGAGCCGTTGCTTACTGCTCAAAAGAGAATATTGATGAAATAAGAAAGCTAAAGCTTATTAAGGCGAATAAGTATTTAGATGAAAGCAGAAAAGAGTTAAGAAAAAAGGGAATTCCTCAAGGTTCACCAATTAGCGCAACTCTTGCAAACGTTTATATGATTGACTTTGACACCAAAGCAAATGAGCTATTAAAAAAAATTGGCGGAGTTTATCAAAGGTATTCTGACGATATGGTTGCAATTTGTCCAATTGAATATGAAGATATAATCATCGAACATTTTTTAAGGACAATAAAAGACTTTAAGCTAGAAATTCAAATAAGTAAAACACAAGTCTTTCATTTCCCTTTTGACAATAAAACCGATAGACATCATTGTTTTGAGAAAAATTTAAACACTTGCAAACTACAGAATAATACTTTATTTGAGTACTTAGGTTTTCAATTTGACGGGTTCAACACATTAATTAAGAGTTCAAGTGTTGCAAGCTATTATCGAAAAATGAAGCGTTCTTTTGCTAGAAGTCGATTTTACAGCTATCATAATAAGACAGCCACCAAAGGACAAGTATTTAAGACCAAACTTTACAAAAAATTCACTCATGTTGGTGCAACAAGAAGAAGAATGTATCAAAGACACCCCATTAAATCGGATTTATTCATTTTGTCACATAAATATGATTGGGGTAATTTCATTACTTATGCAAAGCTTGCTGAAAAGACAATTCCTGACAATAAAATTGGCGGGCAACTAAAACGACATTGGAAAAAATTTCACGAATTGATGAATAAAATTGAAAACAAATGAGAAGCCCAGCCACTAACAGCCGTTTTGCAAAAGCGGGGGTTTCGTGCTTCTATGACAATGAAGTGCTAAATTCAAGCTTTGTGCATCTAATGAAGTTTAGTGCTAAAAATCCCCGCCTTCGCAAAGCGGCAAAACGTTAGCGGTCAGTTTAGGACTGACAAATCAAAAAGATATGAAATTATGACAAACGACTATTTAGACAGTGTAAAAAAACAATTTGAGTACTACAAAATGCTTGGCGACAAAACGTTTTCGCAATTACAGGATGACAAATTGTTTTGGCAATACAATGACGACAGCAACAGCATTGCGACAATTGTAAAACACATTTGGGGAAATATGCTTTCACGTTGGACAGACTTTTTAACTTCAGACGGAGAAAAAGAATTTCGCAACAGGGACGCAGAATTTGAAAACGACATTAAAAATAGAGAAGAACTTTTAGACAAGTGGAACGAAGGTTGGAATTGTCTTTTTAATGCAATCAACTCTTTGACAACGGACGACCTTGACAAAATTATTTACATACGTAATCAAGGACACACCGTAACCGAAGCAATAAATCGACAACTCGCACATTATCCTTATCACATTGGACAAATTGTATTTTTGGGAAAAATGCTTGCAGAAAATGGCTGGATTTCGCTATCAATTCCAAAAGGGAATTCACAATCGTATAACAAAGACAAGTTTTCAAAACAAAAACAAAGAGGACACTTTACAGACGAATTTCTAAATGACAAAAAAGAATAAAAACCGAACCGCTAACAGCAGCTACAAGAAATTGGCGGTTTTGTGGTTAAATGAAGCTTTGTTCTTCGTATCAAGTTTCCTGCTGGCAGACAGCTTTGTGCTTCGAAATCGCCAACTTCTTGTAGCCGCAAACCGTTACCTGCAACCTTTGGCGACAGAACTTAAAACGAATCAACAATAAAAAATGAAACTGTTTTTTCTGACAATAATTCAATTTTTAATTAGGGCACAATTGCTGGGACAATCATTCTTTGAAGCAGACGGAAAGCAAATCAAGACATGGGCAATTAGCAGGACATACAACTTTGCTTACTCTTTCGGTGACAGTTTAACGCTATTCTTCGCTGATAGTATTGTGCAATATTCAAACGAACAGAAATCTATTGTAAAAACAATCTCTTACTCTGGCTTCAATAAGAAAAGTGAACCGTCAATACAGATTGAGTATTTTGGAATAAATGGACGAGACAGTATAAGCAATCATTATAAAGAAGGCAAGCCATCAATGACATACCAAACCAATTATGACAATCTTGGAAGAATTATTTATTATGGAATGAAGGACTTCAATGCTGAATCATCTTATGACCCAAGTTTTGAATGGTTTTATGAGTATCGTGACAGTTCAATAAGCACAGGTAAAATTGAGATACAAACAATTTTCGTTGACGATGCTGCTGGTGCTAAAAGATTTAATTTCAGAGTTCTCAATGTATATGACAGTAAAAACAGAAAAGTAAAAGAACTGCGAGAAAGTGAACCAAATGACTCAATGGCCCAAATTACTATCTATACATACAACGACAAAGACAGTTTGATATCAGAAAAAGTTGATGAAATGGAAATACTTTCATCAAAAGAAAAACATATAAACACAAAGTGTGACATAGAAACCGAATATTCATTCGTTTCGACAGATTACAGTTCAATTAGGCACTTAATTCGTCAAGTGCTTATTGACAATAAAAAACTTTTGACAACAGATAAGTGTGAGAATTATTTTCTTACGTTAGTTTCATCTGACAATCAAAAAAAGTTGACGGTGGTAAAAAGAAAACCATATTGGTGCGAAGGAAGAAAAGTAATTTTTACAACAACTGAAAAAATGTGAATATGGACAATATATCGACAAGAAATAAGGCAGCAGGTAACAGCACCTACAATAAATTGGCGGTTCTTTGGTTAAACATAGCTTTCGTCTTCGTAATTAATTTTTTATTTGCCGACAGTTTTGTGCTTCTAAATCGCCAACTTCTTGTAGCTGCAAAACGTTATGCCCAATGACAATAAGCCGTGCTGCTTTCCGTTAGTAACAATTGGAATTTTTAAGGTTTAATCAAATGAAACACTTTTTTTTAGCTGTTTTTTGCTTGCTTATCTTTAACCCATCTCATGCTGTAAATATTGGAGTTATTGGTTCATCAATTTATACCGGAAGTAAAAAATCAAATTTCGCAATGGGAGGTGGAGTTTTATTTTCTTTCCCACTCAAGTTTAAGAATTCAGAAATTAATTTTCATTTCAATGTCGTTACAAAGAATGGTGAATTTAATGATTGTTATGAATGTCCTACTGATGAAATAATCACAACTTTTCATTATTATGACATAGGTGTAAATTGGTCGTGGAAATTAAAATCATTTCAACAATCCGTAATTCGAATTGGACCAATAGTAAATTACTCTGAAGTCAATGCAAGTCAAACAGGTCAAGTTGCTAATTGGATTGAAGTATATAAAAGCGAATACATTTGTACAGGATTGGCAGTTAACTATAAATTTCTATCAGTATTGAAATTACCATTGGATTTAGGGTTTCAGATATCTCCGCAATATTGTTTCAGGATTTACAATAAACCTAGGTACGATGAAAACATGTTTGATTCGGAGAAGAATAGAACAATATTGAACTTTCAAGTCGCATTGTCCTACAAATTTAGTAAATAGTAGAACGAAGAAAATGTGCGGCAAGCTAAATTTAACTTATTTCGAGCAGGAAGTGTGTCACTGGGCATAACAATGGGTTAAATGAAATGGCTGGTTTTGTGCTTGGCGGCTCGATTGTTTAATTTTTATATTTTGGTTGAGCCGCCATGTAAAATTATTATCTTCGATTTCCGCCACTTCATTAACCCGGAACGTTATGCGAAGGTGCAGGTTAC
>JAKQEZ010000031.1 GCA_029558435.1 Bacteroidota bacterium | reverse complement strand
AAAGTTCATTAGGAGCAGAAAGCTCCAAGTTTGCACGTCAGCCCGCCTGACGCAAAACCCGTGTTAGCAGTAGCAATTTTTATTTGTCAATCAGTTTAAGGTCGTCAAGTATTAAATAAACAATGTCTATTCGTGCATTTGCAAAGTCCTTGTTGTTTATGTCAGACGATTGAATGCAATTAGCGAAATAGTAAACTTTATTATTTGTCTCCAGATAGCCGACATACCAACCAATATCTTTGTTGTCTTGTCCGCACCAACCAGTTTTTGCTCTAACTACATAATCCAACGTGTCTTTTGCAATCATTATATTTTTTACAATGTCAACTGAACGCTGAGAAAAAGGAAGTTGGTTTTCGTGAAGTCGTTTTAAGAAGTCAATTTGCTGTTTAGGTGAAATACGAAGTCCGCCAGTTAGCCAAAACTTGTCTATGCCGCCTGATGTGTCAGCGTTCCCATAATTTGCTTTGTCAAGCCAGTATTTCATTTGTTGTCCGCCAACACGTCTTGCAAGCTCTTGATAATACCAAACTGTCGAGTTTTTAAAAGCGGTCTTTAAGTCGTGGTCAGCGTTCCAGTTTGGGTTTTGTCGTGTTACGCTGTCCCAAGGAATAACAAAGTTCTCGTCTTTAATTACTCCTGTCTCAAGTCCGATAAGCGAATTACAAATTTTATAAGTCGAAGCAGGTGAAAAAGTTTGCTCAAATTGGTTTTGGTTGTAAAAAACATACTTGTCATCTTGTGGGTCGTAAAGCACGAAAGAACCGTCAACATTAAATTGGTCGTAATACCTTTTAAAGTCGTCACGAATTTCAGTCGCCTGTTTTTGCTTACAAGCTGTCAGTCCGAGAATCGTTAAAATAAAAAGAATTATTTTTCTCATTGTCTTAATCAAGCGGGGTTTTATCTTTGTCATTTTAGTCAATACCCTTGTGCATAACTCGTTTATATGTACACCTTATTCCCTCAAAAGATGTATAAATACGACCAAAAAGGAATGTATTGTGCATATTTTTATAGAAACAAGTTACACATATTTTTTTCAAAAATACAAAAAAATTTTAATGGTCTTCAAATTAAAACTTATTTTGCAGCACATGGTTTTATTTTTCTGTGATGTTCTCACTT